>JBGUVV010000079.1:0-13862 GCA_045220525.1 Kiritimatiellia bacterium | reverse complement strand
ACCTACGCATTGCCGTTCTCGCGCATAAACCCGGCCGACTACCGGCTCGTCTGGAACATGCACGCGCTCGTCCCCGCGCTGAGGGCCTTTTCGGCCAAGCGTCTCGAGACGAACGAACGGTATATCAAGCATGTCGAGAACGTCAAGGGCATGAAGGCCATCTCCGAGCGCGAAGAGGTTTCCCTCGAGTATGCGGCGCGCAAGGCGCAGATGGCGGCCGACAGGGAGATGCGCGAGCTCGATTCCGACGAAGAGGACGACGACGCCCCCAAGAAGAGGCGCCGCCGCAACGAGCGCAAGAAAGACGACGTCGTGCTGGACGAGGCCATGAACATCGTAATGGACATCATCCGGCTCACGGGCGGCGAGGAGCTGCCGCAGCCGAAAGGAGGGTGGTTCTGATGAACGTCAGGTTCGCCAAGATGCACGGGGCGGGAAACGACTTCCTGATGATCGACGACAGGGACGGCCGCTTCCCGGAGGACTTCCGCCGCATAGCCGCGATGTCGGCGCGGCGGACTGGCGTCGGGTGCGAGGGAGTGATCCTCGTGCAGAAGTCGGCTTCCGCCGACTTCAAGATGCGGTTCTACAACCCTGACGGCAGCGAAGCCGCGCTCTGCGGAAACGGCGCTCGCTGCGTTGCGGCCTTTGCAAAGTCCATCGGAGCCGCCGCGGGGAAGGTCATGTGCTTCGAGACGCGCGCAGGGCTTGTGGACGCCGAGGTAATCGACGACGGCAGGGTCAAGGTCTGGCTGCCGCCGCCGAAGGACCTTCGCGAGGACTTTGTCGATTCCGGAGTTCCCCACAAGATCGTGCCGGTCGATGGCCTTGCCGACGTCGATGTCGAGGGCGAGGGCCGGAGGATCCGCCTTAGCGAGGAGTTCTCGCCCGAGGGGACCAATGTGGACTTTGTTCTCTACCACCCGCCGCATCGCCTTTCGATTCGCACATACGAGCGCGGTGTGGAGGCGGAAACGGGCGCCTGCGGGACGGGGGCCGTCGCCGCCGCGGTCGTGGGCGTGGCGCAGCACGGGATGGCCTTTCCGGTCCACGTCCGCACGGCGGGCGGGTACGAGCTTGTCGTCGACGGAGTCTCCGACGGCGGCTCATTCGACTCGATCACCCTGACCGGCCCCGTCAAGAAGGTCTTCGAGGGCGAAATCGACCTCGACTCCCTCGGCGACGGCCACGCATAGCGCGGCCGTTTGGGTTGCGGCGACGGAACCTTTATGATATAATCCGTCTGTAATGGGAATAAGGAGTAATGGCACAATGAAAAAGGTTTTCGTCGCATCTGTCTTTTTTGCCTCCATATTCGTGGCTGTGGCTTCTGCCTCGGCGATTACCGTGCGGTCAATGGCCGACCAGCGCATCTGGCAGACGCGCTTGAATGCGGCAGATCCTCTGCGTTGGCCGTGGATTGCCGGCGCCGACTCTGCTACGGTCTCGTTCTCGTCTCTCTGCGACGGACGAGTGCAATCCGTGACTGTGGAGAAACAACTCGGCGACATATGCGGAACTTGCGGCTGGCCGTCCGTCGCAAGCGGCGAGGAGCGCCTTTACGACCTGACGCTTTCTTATCGTTCAGGCGAGGATGTCATTGAAACGCATACGGCCCGCGTTGCGTTGCTGCCGGGCGTGAACGGAGGCAGCGGTGCCACGGTCCGCGACAGCTCGTCGCCGGAATGGGGCGCCGTCAAAGTGAAAAATCCGATGTTTGCCTATGATGCAGCGTGGGTGGACGGCGACGTATCCGCTGCCTCGATTGTGCGACAGGCAGAGGGAGGGTCTCCAGTCGAGACAGGTCTTTCCGGTACGAGCGGCTACGACGTAGTTTCCGCCATTTCCAGGCCTTCGCTTTCTCTTCTCTTTGATGGTGTGACCATCTATTCGGGCTTATGCAACTATATGCCCTACGGGATGATTATGTTTGTACGCTAAGTCAAGTTAAGGAGTGATACTATGAAAAAAAGTGCAGTTCTCGCGGTTTTCGCAGCTTCCTTCGCTGGGAGCGTGTTTGCGGCCTCCACCGTCTCCGATGTCGTGGTGCGTCAGCGCTGGCCTTGGAGCGACAAGGTTGACATAGACTACACCCTTTCTGGCGACAAGGGGGATGTCACGTTCTCCGCGACGTGGGACGGGCAGTCGACGCCCGTCATAATCGGCACGGACTTCCAGGTCGAGGCGGGGCAGCATCGCTTCGAGTGGTGTCCGACGAACAACTACGCCGGGCAGACGCTCACCGGCTTCACCGTCACGGCGGAGGCCGGCAGCACCGCCGACCACAAGTATCTCATTCTCGACCTCGTCAACGGCGGCTACACGTTCATGGCCGCACCGCCGGATGGCGGCTGGACCGATGAATACAAGTCAACGAAGATGGTGTTCGCTCGTTGCCCGGCAGGGACGTACCGTACCGGACTTACAGGCACATACAGCCAAACCACTTGTTCTGGCGATATGGCGTATGTTGCAGCAGGAGACAAAGACTTTTCTTATCTTTACGGCTACCCCGCGCGTTCACGAAGCGTGACACTGACAAGCGACTGGTACATGGGCATATATGTAATGACGGATGCCCAGTATAATCAAATCAAGAATGGAAGCGCAACGTCTGATTACAAAAGGAAGATGGTTTCCTACAATGAGTGCCGAGGGATGACGAATGACTCGCCCAATATAAATTGGCCCGTTTCAAAATATGCCGTCACCATTGGTTCTATCGTTGATATTCTGCGCAAGAAGTCTAACAATACTCTTTGCATAGATTTGCCGCAGGAAGAACAATGGGAAGTGGCTGCCAGGGCTGGAACAACCACTTTCTGGCCGAATGGAGGAACCCAGTCTGACTCCATAGAGCAATTGACAAACTACGTGAACCAAATATGCAACTGGTATTATAGCACTGGCAATACGACCGCCCAGGAAGTCGGCCTTATGCAGGACAATGGCTGGGGCATCTATGACATCATTGGCAACGCCTGCAGTTCGTGGACTTTGGATACGGCACCTCGTGTCATTGCATATGTCCCCTCTACGGGCAAAGTAACCGACAGAGGATATCCTTCGACGACTCCAGCAGGCGGTACTGATCCAATTGGCTTTACTTTCGCAAACCAGCCGTCCAACAATGGTCACCTTTTCCCCATAAAGCGCGTCGTACATTCAATGAGCGGGATGACAGCGACTGCCAAGTTGTATAACTTGCTGCCAAGCATCCGATATCTGTACGATCCGGCCTACAATCAAACTGCCGCTCGCTTCGCGATCCACTTGAAGCCGCTGAACTTCCCCGAATAGTGTCGGGATGTGGCATGACAATCAAGGAGATAGTCGAGTCGGAGGATTACAAGTCAGTCGTCAAGGATTACCGTGACGTCTGCCTTTGGTTCGCCGACTTGTCGAAGCCTCCGCAAAATGAAGTGCAACTGGAACAAGTGCTGTCGTCTATTGAAACGTATGGCGATGCAAAGGCGTTCCGTCGAGTGGGGAGAATCAGAGGATGGCTGTCACCGCATTTCAGGCCGAGATACTCAAGCGGATTGCCCGTTCGCGCATAGACGGCGGCGAGACGTACATCGCCGGAGGGCTCGCGCTGAACCACCAGCTTGGGCGGCCTCGCGTGTCGTCGGACATCGACGTATTTAACAGCAGCTATTCAGCGCTTGAACGCGCGGCCGACCATGACTGCGCCGTGCTCCAGTCCGCAGGCTACGACATCCGTTACACGCGTCGGCGCGATTACATAGTCGAAGTCGTCGCCTCGAGAGGCGGAGATGCTACCGAAATCCAATGGGTTCAGGATTCTGCCTACAGGTTTTTCCCGCTGATTGAGGATGAACTGCTGGGGCTTACTCTTCATCCTTTCGACCTTGCTACGAACAAGCTTCTTGCGCTTGCGAGCCGTCGCGTTCCGCGAGACTGGGTCGATACCATTACTTGCTCCGAAGACATCCAGCCCCTTGGGTTGCTCGCTTGGGCGGCAAACGGAAAGGATCTCGGACTTACGCCCAACTACATTCTTGAAATGTGCTCCCGCACCAATTACACGCGGCCAGAGTTTGAAATGGCTATACGAAATGCGGGAGACTACGATCTTGCCGATTTGTCGTGCAAGTGGCATGATATGGTATGGCGCGCACGCGAGACCGTGAAACTGCTCCCTTCGGCCGAGGTCGGGAAGGCCGTGATGTCTAAGGACGGCGGACTCTTCAAGGGCGACGATGCAGCGCTCGAAGCTGCGCTCGCAGCTGGAGAGCTCGAGTTCCACGAGGGAACAATCGGAGGGGCATGGCCAAGAATCATTGGATAGGTGCAGTGTTTCTTGCGACATGCACTTGCACCTCCTGGGCCGTTGCGAAGGAGGTGCAGGAGTCGTGTGGCGAGATGGAGCGCAGGCTTTACCTGAAGCCTGCGACGGCTCCGTTGGCGTCTCCAGCCCGGCGCGTGGAATTCCGGGAGGGCCCGGCGTCGGTTGCGCCGTCCGCGCCCGTCGCGTCGCTGGACGGGCGGTGGACGGTCCGCCTTGAGGACGGCCGCGAAATCGCGGCAAACGTTCCATGCTCCATCTACACTGCGCTCTGGAATGCTGGCGTCGTCGCCGATCCGTATTTCGGCACGAACGACCTCGTGGCCGCCGAATACGGAAGCCGCACTTCCGTATGGCGCAGGGTGTTCCAGTTCGCGCCCAGGGCTGGAGCGCGCTACAGGCTGAGTTTCAGGGGCGTAAGCGACGAGGCGGAATTCACGCTGAACGGGAAGTGCCTCGGCCGTCACGTCGGAATGTTCGGCGGGCCGGACTTCATTCTCGGAGGGGACGACCTGCGGACGGAGAACGTTCTTGAGGTGCGGCTGTTTCCCGTCCGCCCATCGCGCAACACCGTGTCCTTGATGTGCGTCAGGGGCGGCCACTACTGCAACCTTCCGGCGATGGGCGTGTGGCAGGGCGTGTCGGTTGAAGAAGTGCCCGATGTCGAAGTCCGCCGCCAGTTCATCACCACCCTTTCAGCCTCTTCGCGCGAGATGGACTATCGTGTGGACGTCTGCGCCGCGCGGGCGGCGTCTGGGGAACTGACGCTTTCGGTGAGACCGGTCGGATTTGCCGGTAAGGGCTTTTGCTTCTCGGAGCGGGTTGCGCTCAAGGCTGGCGAGAACGCGCTCCGCTACCGCTTCGCCCTGCCCGGCGCGGAACTCTGGTGGCCGGCGGGCCATGGTGCGGCCCGCACATATGAAATCACCGCCGCGTTTGGCGGGTCGTCCCGGACTGACGCGTTCGGCATCCGCACGTTCCGGCTTCTGCCGGGGCCCGGCGGTGCTCGGACCAACCTTTACAACCGCGTGGCCGAAGTCAACGGAAAGAGGCTCTTCCTCAAGGGTGCGGGGTGGTGTACGTGCGATGCGCTTCTGCGGCTGGACGAGGCGATGTATCGCAGAATGCTGGGCCGCGCCGCCGAGCAAGGTGTCAACTTCCTTCGGGCATGGGGGCTCGGACTCGTTGAAACCGACGAATTCTACCGGCAGTGCGACATGGCGGGGCTGCTCGTCCTACAGGAGATGCCTACGCACTCTTCCCACAACGATCCCGGAATTCGCCAACCGCTTCTCGAAACGACGGAGCGGAGCGTCGTGCGGCTGCGCAATCATCCGTCGCTTGCCGTGTGGGGTGGCGGCAACGAGCTCGCCCCGCGCAAGAATCCGATGTCGCTGATCGACGACGAACTTCTCTCCGCCATCGGGCGCATTTGCTGCGAGCTGGACGGCACGCGCGACTTCTGGCGGACCGATCCGTGGGCGGGGTCGGAGCATCACCACATCTCGTGGAGCGGACTGACGCCGAACGACTTTCTCGTCCGCTACGCCCGCCGCCCTGGCATTTGCCAGAACGAATACGGCCTCGATACGCTCATGAACGTCGAATCCCTGCGGCGCATCTCCCCACCTGAGGAGCATGAAATGTACCCGTGGCGCCACTTCTCGGCCCTGTCGCACCACACGGCGACGTTCAACCACGACTATATCGTCAACAAGGCCAGGCGCCCGAAGGGGAGCGACGTAGAGAATTTCACGTGGTTCGGCAGCCTCTACCTGCCGCAGCACGACCTTGAGTCGTTCGTCTTGTCGTCGCAAATCGCCCAGGTCTATGCCACCGCCATGTACGTCTACTGCGCCAGGACGCAGTTCCCCTGGACCGGGATGTACATTTACTACAAGCTGAACGACGTGTTCCCCGGCTCGTCTTGGGCGGTCGTTGACTGGTTCGGCGCGCCGAAGCTGGCGCATTACGCGCTCAAGCGCGCGCAGCGTCCGCTATGCGCCGCGCCGCGCCTTGCAGGACATGAGCCAGGCGCCATCGCGCGGATCCCGTTCTACATTGTCGACGACGCGGACGCGTTGCACGAAGGCTCGAAATGGGAGGTGGCCGTCTCATTCTACGACAGTGCGCTGGCAAAGACGGCGGGACGTCGTTTTTCCGGGACTGGTCCCGTGGCGGGCGGCGTCCTCCGCCTCGGCGACGCGACGAGCGATCCCGCGCGTCCGCTGACTTCTCCGTCCGTTGTCGCGTGGACGCTTGCGGTCGGCGGCGAGGCGGTCGCCAGTGACTTTGCGATGCTCAACGTCTATGGCTGTCCAGAGAAGTGCGCTGGCTACGCAAAGACGACGCTGAAGGCGTCCATCGATGGCGAAGGGCGCCTCGTAGTGTCGAATGTCGGCGCCGCCGCTGCGGTTGGCGTGATGGTAGATGCGGGGGAGTCCGCTGGCGCTGTCGTGCTCGAAGACAACTTCTTCTTCCTTCCGGCCGGGGAGAACCGGACGCTCGCTGTAAAGCCATCCCGCGCCGTCCTGAGGGTGTCGGCCCTCAATGCGGCAGCAAAGGAGATTGAACCATGCAACTGACATCGTTTGTTCTCGCCGCCGCGTGCACCGTCGGTGGGGCGGAACGGCGCATTTCGCTTGAGGACTATCGCGACAGGATGGCCGGCGCTTGGGTCGGGCAGTCCGTGGGCGTCGCCTATGGCTGGCCAACGGAGTTCCGCTTCTGCGGAACCCTCGTTCCTCCCAGGAAGATGCCGAAGTGGAAGCCCGAGATGATAAACGAGACGTTCGCGCAGGACGACCTGTACGTGGAGATGACGTTTCTCGACACGCTCGACAGGCGCGGCATTGACGTCTCGCCGCGCCTTGCGGGGATAGATTTCGCCAACTCGACGTATCGCCTCTGGTGCGCCAACATGAAAGGGCGCAACAACCTGCGCCACGGCATCGCGCCGCCCTGGAGCGGGCACCCCAAGTTCCACTCCTCGCCGTACGATATCGATTACCAGATCGAGGCCGACTTTTCCGGCATAATATCCCCGGGATGCCACAACCGCGCCGTCGCTCTGGGCAATGTGTTCGGCTCGATGATGAACTTTGGCGACGGAGTGTATGCCGGGCAGTTCGTCGGGGCCATGTACTCGGAGGCGTTCTTCTCGTCGAACCGCCTCGGGATAGTCGACGCCGCGCTCGCCCACATTCCGTCCGAGAGCCGCTACGCCGAGATGGTACGGGACGTGAGGGGATGGTATCTCGCCAATTCCAACGACTGGCAGGCGACATGGAAGAGCGTCGTCGGAAAGTACTATCTCGACGACCCGACGAACACCTACGGCAAGGTCACCCGTGCCGCGCTCGACGTAAGGGTGAACGGGGCGTTCGTGCTGATCGGGTATCTGCATGGCGAGGGCGACATCGCGAAGACCATGTACATTTCCACTCGCTGCGGGTGCGACTCAGACTGCAATCCTTCCACGGCGTGCGGCGTCCTTTTCACGTCGATGGGCTTGAGGGCCGTGCCCGATGAATACAAGAGCGCCCTCAGCACGACCAACAAGTGGGAGAACACCGACTACGACTGGACCAAGCTCCTCGAAACTACGGAGCGCGTCGCGAAGGCGAACGTCGTCTCGGCGGGCGGGCGGATCGAAAAGGACGCATCCGGCGCGGAGTGGATGGCCGTGCCAATAGAGAAGCCGCGCCCAAATGCATTTGAGCATATCCACAAGAAGATGAAGCAGCCGCCGTTCGACGTTCGTTACACCGACGCGGAGATGGAGCAGATACTATACAATCCGGTCAGGGGCCCGGGCAGCCCGTCGGAGCCAAGGAGAAGGAGATGATTGCATTAATCGCGTTTTTTGCCGCATCCGTAGTCATTACGCCGGAGTCGGAGATCGTCGTCGCGCAGGACGCGCCGGCGGCGACGAGGCTCGCGGCGGACGAACTTGGCTTTTTCCTCAAGGAGGCGCTTGGCAGCCAGTTGCCGGTCGTTTCCTCCCGAACGCCAGGCAAGACTGCGGTCGTCCTCGGCGGCACGGTTCCAAAAGGCCTTGGAGTGGACGGCTTCGTCGTGGATGCCAGGGACGGCGAGGTGTCGATTGTCGGCGAAGACGGCGATGCGCCGGATCTGTCCAAGACGGCTTTTCTCGCCGACGAAGCCCCATGGCAGACATGCTTCCGGCGCGGCACCCTTTTCGGCGTATATGACTTCCTCGAACGACATGCAGGCGTCAGGATGTATTTCCCCGGCGAGCTTGGGACTGTCGTGCCAAAGGCGAAACGGATCGAGGTTCCCGAGGGGCGTCGCGTCGTGGAGCCAGTCTTCACGGTGCGGCGATACGGCTTTGACGACGGAAAGGTGCCGAATGAGGTCCGCGCCGCGACGAAGGAGGGCTCAGAAGTCGCCGCGAAGCGCCTAAACTGGTATCGCCTCAGGATGGAGACGCAGCACATCCCCTGTTGCCACGGCAACCGGTGGAACTACCTTCTCGAGCGCTTCCACGAGACGCATCCGGAATATTTCGTGCTTAAGCCTAACAAGGAAGGCAAGCTGGAGCGCGACGTGTCGTTTCCGACTAGGGAAGACCGCCACAAGGGCCATCTTTGCCACACTTCGAAGGTCTGGGACGAGATATACGAGGACGCAAAGGCGTATTTCTCGGGCAAGCCCGCGTCCTCCCGCGGCATCCCGGGCGGCAAGTGGGGCCTCAATACGAGCGGCAACTGGTTCGATCTCATGCCGCAGGACGGCATGAGCTGGGTGCGCAGCTGCCGTTGCGACGAGTGCATGAAGGCCCTTGGTTCCGTGGCGGCGAGGAAGAGGAACAACCACTTCGCCAGCGACCTCATCTGGCGGCGCACGTGCGAAGTGGCGCAGCGCCTCAGGGAGGACGGCCTCAAGGACGCCCGCGTCACGCAGATGGCCTACATTCCATACGGGCTCGTGCCTTCCTTCGATATCCCCGACAACGTCGACGTGATGGTGGCGCGGCGCGGGCCGTGGGGCGAGGTCGACCGTCCGCTTCAGGACAAGGAGAACGCCGAGGTCAAGGCGTGGGCCGACAAGCTTGGCCACAAGGTATGGCTTTGGAACTACCCCGACAAGGTCGGCTGCTGGAATCTCCTCATGCCCGACGTCCCTCAGCTCGCCCCCCGCGCGTGGGCGTCGTACTACAAGTCCGTCAGGCCGTTTGCCTTTGGCGCGTTCGCGGAGTCGGAGTCGGACAACTGGATGTACAACTACCTGAACTACTACGTCTTCTCCCGCGTCTCGTGGGATCCCGACGCGGACGTCGAGGCGATACTTGCCGAGCACCACCGCCTCATGTTCGGTGCGGCGGCGAAGGAAATGGCGGAGTTCTACGACACGCTGGAGGAGAAGTGGACGAAGGAGATAGCCGGGCATCCGGTGGATTCTCCGCTCGGTCCGGGCGTTGCCGACGCGCCGAGCGAGGACGAGATGCGCGAGAAGGTCTTTTCGAGCGGCGTCATGAAGCGGTTCGAGTCGCTCTTCTCCGCCGCGCTCGCCAAGCTGCCCGCCGAATCGATGGAGGCGAAGCGCGTCGCGTTCGTAAAGCGCGAGTTCTTCGATCCGCTCGACAGGCGGTACGGCAAGTTCGCCGTTCCGCCGCTCGGCGTCAAGGAGGGAATGACCGTTCCACAATGGGAGGCAAGAAGGGGCGAGATACTCGACACGTTGCTTGA
Organism: Kiritimatiellia bacterium; assembly: GCA_045220525.1. Taxonomy (GTDB): domain Bacteria; phylum Verrucomicrobiota; class Kiritimatiellia; order RFP12; family UBA1067; genus UBA1067. The sequence continues at coordinate 3,842 of JBGUVV010000079.1, read as the reverse complement.
AATGCAGTACGGAAAGCGTCCGGTGGAGAAGCCCGAAGAGCTCTGGTTCGAGGATCTCTACCCGCCCATGGTCGTAAAGTTGACTAATCCCGATTCACGGGCAATGCGACGCTACATGGTATGCCGCTACAAGGGCCCTTATGGAGAGGACTCGTTCCGCTTCATCGCATTCATTCCCGCGAACGCGAAGAAGCCGGTTCCGGCGTTCGTGCTCATCTGCAACCGCAATCCGGGCGTGAACATGGATATCGCCCGAAAGCAGCGCAGCGGCTTTTGGCCGGCCGAGGAGATTGTCAAGCGCGGCTACGCGGCTGTTGCGTTCTGGAACAGCGAACTTGCCATAGACCACGTCACTGGGCCGCGTACTGGCGTCATGCGATGCTTCCTGAAGCCGGGCGAAGCGCGTGCGCAGAATGCCTGGGGCGTTCTTTCGGCATGGGCGTGGGGCGCTAGCCGCATCATGGACTGGATAGAGACTGAGCCTTCTATCGACAAGTCGCACGTAGCGGTCGTAGGCCATTCGCGCGGAGGGAAGACCGCGCTTCTCGCCGGCGCTACGGACAGGCGCTTCGCGATGGCGGTGTCGAACTGCTCGGGATGCTGCGGTGCCAAGATGCATCGCCACACTGGCAGGAGGGTGGAGAGCATCGACATGATCGCAAAGGCGTGTCCATACTGGTTCTGTCCGTCGTTCTCGCAGTGGCGCGGCAAGGACAGGGAGGTGCCATTTGACCAGCATTGGCTCATCGCGTCCATCGCGCCGAACCTCGTATATGTAAATTCCGCCGAGGGCGATCCGTGGGCAGGGCCACCCGGGGAGAGGCGGTCTGCCGAGCTTGCCGAGCCAGCATGGGCGGTCTTCGGGAAGAAGAACTGCGTGCGGGCCTATTGCCGCAAGGGGGCGCACGACTTGACCGCCGAAGACTGGCATCGTTTCCTCGATTTCGCCGACGAACACAAATGGCGCTGACTTTTACTGAAACAACAAAGGAGAAAGACATGGAAATTACAAGGAGATCGTTTGTAGAGGCCGCGCTCGCGGCGTGTGCATTCCCGTATGTCGGGTGCCGGACAAGATGCCCCGACGGCAAGGTGCGCCTTGCGTGCGTAGGCATCGGCCAGCAGGCGTGGTTTGACATCCAGCAGTTTGAAAAGTCGGGGCTGGCGGAATTCGTCGCCTTCTGCGACACAGACCTCCTCGGAAAGCAGTGTGTCCCGGCGCTGAAGAAATATCCCAAAGTCCCGACGTTCACGGACTTCCGCAAGATGCTTGACGCGATGGAGGGGAAGATCGACGCCGTCGCGGTCATGAACCCGGACTTTTCGCACTTCCCCGCGCTTATGGACGCGATGCGCCGTGGCCTTGCCGTGTTCAGCGAGAAGCCTCTCGCCCACACGTTCGAGGAGTGCGAGCTCTTGATGGCCGCGGAGCGGAAGTACGGCGTCGTCACGCAGATGGGCAACCAGGGCCATTCCGGCGACAACTACTACCAGTTCAAGCACTATGTCGAAAACGGGATCCTCGACGTGTCCAAGCTGACAAGGCTTGTCGCGCACATGAACATGCCGCGCAGGTGGCACAAGTGGAACGGCAATGTCGCCGGTTTCCGCTCGGGCGAGAAGATGCCCAGGGGAATCGACTGGGATACATGGCTTGGCACGGCTTCCTACCACGAATACTCGAAAGACTACGTGCAGGGCGAATGGCGCAGCTGGTACGACTTTGGCAACGGTGCGCTTGGCGACTGGGGCGCGCATACGATGGACACGATGCACCGTTTCTTCGACCTCGGCCTTCCGACGCGCATCGACATCGAGAACGTCGGCGGATGGAACGCATACGTATTCCCGATGCAGGACACGCTCAAGTTCAAGTTTCCCGCGAAGGGGCGGCGGCCCGATGTCACGCTCGAGTGGTACGAGGGCCTGGACAACACTCCGGCGCTTCCGAAGGGCTTCGAGTACTACAAGAGGCGTGCAGCGGCCGTTCCTCCGCCCGGAGGCGTGAAGGCTCCCGAAAAGCAGACGCTGCTGCCCGGCAAGTTCTTCTGCCTTTCCGACGGTACCGCATGGCAAGGCGGTTCGCACGGCTCGGCGATTTTCCGCTGCGGGATGCCGCAGAACAAGGTCCCCGAGTATCCGAAGCCGACTTCCGACCACTGGACGAACTTCCTTCTCGCCGTCATGGGCAAGGAGGAGACGCGCAGCCCGTTCTCCGTGGCGGCTCCCCTTTGCGAGGTGTTCTGCCTCGGCGTGATAGCCCAGCGTCTCAACCGCGGCATCGTCTTTGATCCTGAGAATAAGCGCATGGTTGGCGATTCGGAGGCCGATGCTCTCCTGAAGGGCTCGCTCAACACCCCGCGCAAGGGCTGGGAAGGATTCTACAAAGTATAGGCAGGATGAACAGGCGAGAGTTCATATTGGGCGCCGGGGCCCTTGGCGCAGCTGCGCCCGCAATGGCGGCAGAGGCACGTGATGCCGACGCCGCCTTTGCGGACAAGCCCATCCTTGAGATGGGGATACTGTCCGACATTCACATAACCGACGACGCGAGCTGCGCTGATTTCCGCAGGGCGCTCAAGATGTTCGACAGCCGCCGTGCGGACGCCGTGCTCTGCACGGGCGATCTCGCCGACCATGGGCTGGTAAGCCAGCTCAGGCGCGTCGCCGCGACATGGAACGAGGTCTTCCCTGATATGCGCCGTTCAGACGGCGGGCGCATAGAGCGGCTCTTCCACTACGGAGACCACGATACATACTTGAACTTCAAGGCCAGGAAGCGCTTCGTCTATGACCTCGGCCTCGGCTCGGAGTTCATCCCCGACATCGGCCCCGGCAAGGTGTGGGAGGAAGTCTTCGGGGAGAAGTACGAACACATCGTCCACCGCAGGCTTAAGGGCTATGACTTCGTCCTTTCGCATTTTCGGCGCGGACCGGCCGCCGTAAACCCGGCAGGCAACAACGTGCCGGGCCTTGAGCGCTTTCTCGAGAAGCTGGACCTTCCGAAAGACAAGCCGTTTTTCTATATGCAGCACCGCATCTACAACGGCACCATAGAGCGGGAGGGCTGCGACGACCGCCGAGGTTGGGACGACGGCACCACGACGGCGATACTCTCCAAGTACCCGAACTGCATTGCGCTTTGCGGGCACGGCCATATACCGGCGACAAACGAGACTTCGCTATGGCGAGGCGCGTTTACGGCAGTCGAGGTTCCGTCGCTCTTCTATTCGCTGGAGACGTGGGTGCCGAAGGTCAAGACCGACGACAACAAGCACCAGGCGCTTTGGATGCGGGTTTATCGTGACCGCATAGCCATTGAGCGCATCGACGTCACAACCGGCGGGAAGCTCGCGGCCGACTGGATGATCAGCTTGCCCGCCGGACTTCCGGCCGAGTCCGCCGCGTCTCCCGGCGAGCCGGTTCTCGTTGCGCCGTCCGGGACCTCGGTTGCCGTCTCTTGGGCGGTGCCTGCGCTCGCCACTGGCGGAGTGGAGATAAGCGAGAAGCCGGACTTTTCCGACGTCCGCTACGTAAAGAGCGGCGAGATGCCGCTCGCCGACCTCGACGACAAGTCGCTAATGGCGCGAGTAGGCGGGCTTAAGCCCGCGACGCGCTACTTCTACCGCACCGTCACGCAGGAGGTAGTCTCCGCGAGGAATCCGCATGCGGCGCGCATCAAGGCCGGGCGCCGCGTAGTAGGAAAGACGCACTCCTTCTCTACGCCGGGAAATGGCGCAGAGTCTCGCTTTGCAGTCATCAACGACACTCATGCGAACTGGAAGGCGTTCAAATGCGTTACGGAGCGTCTGCGTGCGTCGCGCCCGCCAGTTGTCGTGTGG
>JBGUVV010000078.1:0-7250 GCA_045220525.1 Kiritimatiellia bacterium | reverse complement strand
CTCGTCCGTGAGGAAGAGGCCAGTCGACTCGACGACGACTTCGGCGCCGACTTCGTTCCACTTGAGGGCGGCAGGATCCTTCTCGGCGGTGAGGCGGATGGCCTTGCCGTCAACGGTCATCGTGGAGCCGTCAACCTTGATGTCGTGGTTGAAGATGCCGTGTACGGAATCGTACTTCAGCATGTATGCGAGATAATCGGGGTCGAGCAGATCGTTGATGCCGACGACCTCGATGTCCTGAGCGAAATTCTCGACCGCTGCACGGAACACCATGCGACCAATGCGGCCGAAACCGTTGATGCCAACCTTGATAGCCATTTTACCTTACCTTTGCTTTTTTGACCCGCCGAGGAACCCCTCCCCTGCGGAAATTTCCGCGTATTATACTATTTTCCCACTCTCCCCGTCAACCCCGTGCCATTCCTGCAGCGACAGCGGAGCCGAGGAAGCCGCATTTGCAATTGCCTCCATGCCCTTTAGCGCCTCGGCGAAACCGGCGAGGGTCGTGGTGACCGGGACTCCGGCGGCAACGGCCGCAGAGCGAATCTTCAGGCTGTCATGCGCCGCGCTCTCGTCGTCTTCACGAGTGTTGACGATCCACTTCACCTTGCCAAGGCGGATGAGGTCGAGGGCGTTCGGCGAGCCGAGCTGAATCCTGTAGAGCGCGTTAGACTCTACGCCCGCCTTCCAAAGCGCCGTGGAGGTGCCGCGCGTAGCCCAGATATCGTAGCCTGCGGCATCGAGGCGCTTTGCCAGGTCAACGACGGCTTCCTTGTCCTCGTCCCTCACAGAAAGGACGATGCCGCCCGCGCCTGGAGCTGGAAGAGGGCTTCCAGCCGCAATCTGGCTCTTGTAGTAGGCCATTGCGGCGTCGCGCCCGAAAGCCATCACCTCGCCTGTTGATTTCATCTCAGGCGTAAGCGTGATGTCAGCCCCGGGGAACTTCACGAACGGGAAGACCGCCTCCTTTGCGCAGTAGTAGGGCCTTGCGACATGCGTCTTATGCCCCAATATCTCGCCAAGCTTCTCGCCCGCCATGCACCTTGCCGCGACTCCGGCGAGGGACCAGCCCACCGCCTTCGAGACGAAAGGCACTGTGCGCGACGCACGCGGGTTCACCTCGATCATCCACACCTCGTCGTCTTTCACGGCAAGCTGGATGTTCATGAGCCCGCAGACGTTGAGGCGCGCGGCAAAAGTGCGGGCGATGCGCTCCACCTCGGCTATCGTCTTCTCGGAAAGCGAAATCGGCGGCGTAACGGCGGCGGCGTCGCCGGAATGGCAGCCTGCAGCCTCGACGTGCTCAAGTATCGCGCCAATGACCGTCTTTTCGCCGTCTGAGACGCAATCGACGTCAAGCTCGATGGCGTGCGTGAGGAACTTGTCTATGAGAATGGGCCGCCCCTCGGAAATCTTCACCGCCGCCTCTACATACTGCCGCAGGCTGTCTTCGTGATAGACTATCGCCATGCCGCGCCCGCCGAGGACGAAGCTCGGGCGCACAAGGACAGGATAGCCGATCTTCTCGGCTATCGAGACTGCGTCCGCCACGGTGTGCGCGATTCCGCTCGGCGGCTCAAGAACGCCCACCTCCTCGACGAGCGAACGGAAGAAGTCGCGGTCTTCCGCAAGGGCGATGTCCTTGGGCGACGTGCCGAGGACCTTCACTCCCGCCTTCTCAAGCCGCTCCGCCAAGTTGAGCGGCGTCTGCCCGCCAAACTGCACAATAGCGCCGTCGCACTTCTCGCGCTCGTAGATCTCCATCACGTCCTCGAACGTAAGCGGCTCGAAATAGAGCGTGTCGGACGTGTCGTAGTCGGTCGAGACAGTCTCCGGGTTGGAGTTCACCATCACGACCTCGTGGCCGAGCGCGCGCAGCGCAAACGCCGCGTGGCAGCAGCACCAGTCGAACTCTATGCCCTGCCCGATGCGGTTTGGCCCGCCGCCAAGGACCATGATTTTCTTCTTTTGAGAGATAGACTCGCGCAGAGTCGCCGAGGCGCAAAGTTGTTTTTCGTCACTGTGCGAAAAACTATAATACGAGTAATAATACGGCGTCACGGCCTCGAACTCGCCAGCGCAAGTATCCACCGCTCCGAACTCTGGGCGTATCCCGAGCGCAAGGCGGCTCTCACGCACGGAAGCTTCGTCGGAGCCAATCGCCTCCGCGATTTCCCTGTCGCTGAAGCCCATCACCTTCGCCTGTCTGAGAATCTCAGGCGCGAGGCGAGTCGTGCCGGAGGCGGATATCCTCTCCGCCCTAAGGCTCATGTATTTCCTGAACGCCTCGATCTCGTCAAGCTCGCGCTTGAACCACGGGTCGAACGCAGCGGCGTCGTGCCCCGCAAGCGGCGCCTCAAGCGACCTCACGGCCTTCAAATACGCCTGCTTGAACGTGCGGCCTATCGCCATCGCCTCGCCGACGGACTTCATCTGCGTTCCAAGGCGCCTGTCTGCGCCAGGGAACTTCTCGAACGTGAAGCGCGGCACCTTGACGACGACATAGTCGAGAGCGGGCTCGAAGCAGGCGGGCGTCTTCTGCGTGATGTCGTTCCTTAGTTCGTCGAGCGTAAAGCCGACTGCAAGAAGCGCCGCGATCTTCGCTATCGGAAAGCCCGTCGCCTTGGAGGCGAGCGCGGACGAGCGCGAGACGCGCGGATTCATCTCGATGATTATGCGCCGCCCCGTCTTGGGATCAACCGCCCACTGCACGTTAGAGCCGCCTGTCGCAATGCCGATCGCCTCAAGGACGCGTATCGAATCGTCGCGCATCTCCTGATACTCGCGGTCGGTCAATGTCTGTATCGGAGCGACGGTTATGGAGTCCCCCGTATGCACGCCCATCGGATCCATGTTCTCGATGGAGCAGACGATCACGGCGTTCCCGGCCTTGTCGCGCATGACCTCCATCTCGAATTCCTTCCAGCCGATGAGCGATTCCTCGACCAGCACCTCGTGGTTGAGCGACGCCTCAAGCCCGCGCGTGACGATCTCGCGGAACTCCGCGGCGTCGTGCGCGATACCGCCGCCAGTGCCGCCGAGGGTGAAGCCAGGGCGGATGATGAGCGGCCAGCGGCCGATTTCCTTTGCAATGGCCTCCGCCTCGGCGAGCGAATGGGCGCTTCCGGACTTCGGCATGTCGAGCCCGAGTTTCGCCATCGCGTCCTTGAAGAGGTTGCGGTCCTCCGCGCGCTCGATGGCGTCGGCGTCCGCGCCGATCATCTCGACGCCGCACTCGTTCAAGACACCTGAGCGCTTAAGCTCCATCGCAAGGTTGAGCGCAGTCTGCCCGCCAAGCGTCGGGAGAATCGCATCCGGCTGCTCCTTGCGAATGATCGCCGCGACTGAATCGACCGTCAGAGGCTCTATGTATGTCCGCTCCGCCATTTCCGGATCGGTCATCACCGTCGCAGGGTTGGAGTTTACGAGGACTATTTCGTAGCCTTCCTTCCTGAGGACCTTGACCGCCTGGCAACCAGAATAGTCAAACTCGCAGCCCTGCCCGATGACGATTGGCCCAGAGCCGATGACAAGAATCTTCTTCAAATCAGTGCGCTTCATTTTCTCTTTCCTTTCAAGGCCGTCGCGACAAGCCCTGTGAAGAGCGGATGCGGTGCGGTCGGCCGAGACTTGAACTCAGGATGGAACTGGCAGGCGATGAAATACGGATGGCCCGGCAGCTCCACGATTTCCACGAGCTTGCCGTCGGGCGAGAGACCCGAGACATGGAGCCCCGCAGCCTCCAGCTCCTTCCGCGCCTCGCCGTCGTATGCAAGCTCGTAGCGGTGGCGGTGCCGCTCGGAGATCTTCGCCGCCTTGTAGAGCCTCGATGCAAGCGAGCCCTTCTTCAAGACGCATGGATACGCCCCAAGGCGCATCGTTCCGCCCTTCTGCGTCACCCCGCGCTGCTCATCCATGAGGTCGATGACGGGATGGGTAGTATTCTCGTCGAATTCCGTTGAGTTGGCGTCTTTCCAGCCGAGGACGTCGCGCGCGTATTCAATCACCGTGCACTGCATCCCGAGGCAGATTCCGAGGAACGGGATCTTCTTTTCGCGCGCGTATCTTATCGCGGCAATCTTGCCCTCGACGCCGCGCGAGCCGAAGCCCCCTGGGACGAGAATGCCGTCAATGTTGTCTAGTTTGTTATTTAACCATGTAGAACATGTAGAAACATGTAGACTAGATTTCCTCTTTGCTCCTACGTGCTCTACTGGCTCTACATGTTCTACCTGTTCTACATGGTTAATCCCACTATGGGCATCTTCCAGTTCCTCTGCCTCGATGGGCACGACCTCCACCTTGCAGTCGTTCTCCATTCCTGCGTGCTGCAGGGCCTCGTGTATCGACTTGTAGGCGTCGCGTATCGAGATATACTTGCCTACGAGCGCGATGCGGCAGTGCTTCTTGGGCTGTGTCGCCTTCCTGACGAGAGTGTCCCAGACGGTGTGCTTCACCGGCCAGATGTCGAGGTGGAGCTGCCTCAAGACCTGCTCGTCCAGCCCCTGCTTGCGCAGCTCCCTCGGCACCGCATATACTGAGTCTGCGACGTCCTTCTCCTCGATGACGCACTCGCGCTTCACGTTGCAGAACATCGCGAGCTTCTGCATGTGCTCTTCCGGTATCGGCATCTCCGTGCGGCAGACGAGAATGTCGGGGATGATGCCGATGTTGCGGAGCATTCCGACGGAATGCTGCGAAGGCTTTGTCTTGAGCTCTCCCGCCGCCTTGAGGTAAGGAACGAGCGTAAGATGCACGAAGCAGGTGTTCTCCGCCCCCTCCTCAAAGCGGAACTGCCGCGCCGCCTCAAGAAACGGCAACGACTCTATGTCGCCCGAGACTCCGCCGATTTCGCAGAGGACTATGTCGGGCAGATTACCCTCGCCAAGGCCGCCGCCCGATCCTGCAAAACGAATCGCCGATTTTATCTCGTCAGTTATGTGCGGCACTACCTGGACCGTTCCGCCGAGGTAGCCGCCTGCGCGCTCGCGCGCGAGGACTGCGGAGTAGATGCGGCCAGAGGTGAAGTTGCTCGCCTTTGTGCACGTCACGTCCGCAAAGCGCTCGTAGTGGCCGAGGTCGAGGTCGGTCTCCGCGCCGTCGTCAGTCACGAAGACTTCGCCGTGCTGATAGGGCGACATCGTTCCTGGATCGACGTTGAGATACGGGTCGAGCTTCTGCATGAAGACTTTGTATCCGCGGCTCTTGAGGAGCAGCGCCAAAGACGCGGAGGTTATTCCCTTCCCAAGGGAGCTCACTACCCCGCCGGTGATGAAGACGTATTTGACTTGCTTTTTCATATCGTTTTTAGCCACAAAGTTCACAAAGATCACAAAGAATCATTCCCTGACTCTGTGTCCTTTGTGTTCTTTGTGGCAAAGATTAGTTTCCTAAACTCATCGAAAAGATACTTCGAATCGTGTGGGCCGGGACATGCCTCCGGGTGATACTGCACGGAAAACGCTGGAAGCGTCTTGTGGCGGACGCCCTCGACGGTGCCGTCGTTGAGGTTTACGTGCGTAACTTCAAGGCAGTCTGGAATCGCCTCCGGCAGAACGGCGAAGTTGTGGTTCTGGCTCGTGATCTCGACCTTGCCAGTCGCAAGGTTCTTCACGGGGTGGTTGCATCCGTGGTGACCGAACTTGAGCCTCCCCGTCTTCGCGCCGCAGGCAAGAGAGAGAAGCTGATGACCGAGGCAAATGCCCATTATGGGAAGTTGAGAGTTGAGAGTTGAGAGTTGAGAGTTGAGAGGGACGATGCCAAGCAATTTTCTTATGTTCTCAATGGCATACGTCACTGCGGCTGGGTCGGCGGGGCCATTCGAAAGAAATACGCCGTCGGGCTTCATCGCAAGCACTTCCTCGGCAGGGGTCTTCGCCGGCACGACCGTGACCTTCGCCCACGACGCAAGAGAGCGGAGGATATTCGTCTTCACGCCAAAGTCGTAGCAGATGATGTGAAATGTTGCCAATGTGGAAATGTTGCCAGTTCCATTGTTGCCAATTTCCAATGAGCTTGCAGATGCAAACTCATAAGCCTTTTCGCATGTCACTCGCGCGGCGTAGTCCTGGCCGTCGAGCCCTTCCCACTCTTGCGCCTTGGCGATTGCCCACTCCTCTTCACTCTCAACTCTCAACTCTTCACTCTCAACTCTCAAATACGCCTTGCGGTTGCCGTGCTCGCGGGTGTGAAGCGTGAGCTTTCTCGTATCGACTCCGTAGATCCCGGGAACGCCGTTTTCCTTCAGGTATTCGTCAAGCCCCTTCTCGCTCCTCCAGTTGCTTGCCTCGGTCAAGTCGCCAATCACAAGCCCCGACAAGAAAAGGGCGCGGCTTTCTGTGTCCGCGCCATTGATGCCGTAGTTGCCGACTTCGGCGGTGGTGAGGGTGACGAACTGCCCCGCATAAGAGGGATCCGTCAGTATCTCCTGATATCCGCTCATGCCTGTGTTGAAGACGACTTCCCCAAGGGCGTCCTTTGCCGCGCCAAACGCGACACCGTGGAAGACCGCCCCGTCGTCCAGCGCAATAAACGCCGCCCGCTCCCGCTCAGCCTTCCATTTCTCGGTATAGTCCATTCAATATGACCTTTCGTTTTTGCATGCAAGATAGTTCGAAATTGCGTTGTGAAGAACCTTGTATCCGCCAGGCGTCGGATAGTCGCCGGTGAAATACCAGTCGCCTATGTGGCTCGACGACTGCGAAGCAAGGCAGCGGCGAAGGTTCTCGACCGTCTGGTAGACGACCACCACCTCCGCCTTCATCCCCGGCGGCGTGAGGAGCCTTGCGATTTCCGCGCAGTGCTCATCGTCGGTGAAGCGGGCGTAGAGCGGCGCGAGCGGATTCGGCACATCTGAACGCAAAGCATCTCTCAGTTCCAGTTCCCCGTTCATCAGGTTCACGAGCGCCTTGAACGCGACAAGCTCCCCGAGGGTTGACATGTCGATCCCGTAGCAGTCGGGGTAGCGTATCGGCGGCGCGGACGAGGCGATCACGATCCGCTTCGGCCCGAGGCGGTCGAGCATCGGAAGTATCGCGTTCTTCATCGTGTTGCCGCGCACGATTGAGTCGTCGAGGACGACGAGCGTGTCGCGGCCCGGCCTCACGAGGCCATACGTCACGTCGTAAACGTGCTTGTAGAACTCGCGCCTCGCGGCGGCGTCGGCGATGAACGTGCGGAATTTCGCGTCCTTGACGGCGATCTCGCCGAAACGGGGTGGGTTGAGTTGGAGGGTTGAGTTGGAGTTGGAG
>JBGUVV010000077.1:0-9550 GCA_045220525.1 Kiritimatiellia bacterium | reverse complement strand
CGTAACAAGGTAACCGTTGGGGAACCAGCGGTTGGATCACCTCCTTTCTAAGGAGACTAACTAAAGTCCCGCATCATTCAAGTGTCTATTTGTTCCATTTCTCTTTCGAAGAAACCGCCGTGGGCTTGTAGCTCAGTTGGTTAGAGCGCGTCCCTGATAAGGACGAGGTCACAAGTTCGATTCTTGTCAGGCCCACCAAACTCCGTTCCATTTCTTTGACTCGGGGATATAACTCAGTTGGTAGAGTGGCTGCTTTGCAAGCAGCATGTCGCCGGTTCGAATCCGGCTATCTCCACCAATCGCTGTGGTGCATGCGTCTCAGGCATTCTGATTGTCCGTTTCATGGGGATATAGCTCAGTTGGTAGAGCGTCTCAATGGCATTGAGAAGGTCAGGGGTTCGACTCCCCTTATCTCCACCCCTAATTGTGCGTACATAACACAACCGCCATATGGATGAAGTGCCGAGGAAATCAGGGAGATTGCGGCGCTGCCTGAAAGTGGTAGCCGCCGTTGTGCTTGCCGTGGTTGTGGCGCTTGTCGTCTTGACGCCGTTTCTGCTGACGCACATCCCCGTTCCGCCTTTGGAATTCGACTTGTCGCCGTATCTTTCCGGCAAGGCGGCGGAGCTCTTTGCCGACAAGCGCGCTACTGCAAACGTTGAAATCCGGCGCGGCAGGCGCGATGGATTCCTCGTCACGTCCAAAGGCATGGTTTTCGGCTGGCCTTATAGCGCCACTGCGCATGTGCGCTTCGGATTCGTCCGCGTCGAGGGGGATGTCGCGCTGACTTTCGACGGAACGGACTGGAAGGCTTGCGCCGACTTTAGCGCCCGTTCCGCCGACGACTGGCGTTTCAGCGCGCACATCCCCGAGATGCGCGTCACTCAGGACGACGCCGTTCTCGCCTCCATTGTTTCCGAGGCGCTGCCGCCGTCGATATCCAATCTGGTTTTTTCCGGGGCTTTCAAGCTTGATGCAGACGGCGACTGCACCCCGAGCCGTCCGGTCCCGGCGTGGAATGTGCGCGGCGCCCTCGACGACGTTGACGTCTCGTTTGACGCCGACGGAGACCTTGCGATCGTTGACGGGCTTCGCCTCCGCTTTGGCGCGTCGGGGATCGCGGACCACTGCGACATCGCGCCCCTCTTCCCACGCGCAGACGCCGTAGGGTTCGCCGGCTTCACGCTTTCGAACGTCTTCGCCTGCGTTCGGGCGACTGAAAGCTCGTATCTTGTGACTGAAGCCGGCGCAAGGTGCTGTGGAGGCGAACTGAAGCTCTATTCGCTTTTCCTCGATCCCAACAGCCTAAGCATGGGAGCTACGATTTTCATCGACGGCATGGACGCGCACGAAATCCTTTCTCATGTCTCCGGCTTCCGAGGCTATGCGTCGGGGCGGCTCCACGGCAAGCTGCCGTTTTTTCTGAAGGACGGCAAGTCCATCCGGTTCAGGAACGCGCATCTTTTCTCCACGCCAGGCGAGACCGGGGTCGTGCGAGTCTCGGACTCAACGCCCATTCTGGAGAACCTTGCGCTCGGCGGTGTTCCGGAGGACATGAGGGATAACATCTCCAAGGCTTTAAGGAACCTTGACTACACTGCCCTCAAGATAGAGCTGAAGCAAGGGGAGAAGGGCGAGGGCTCGTCGCTGGAGCTTGTGCTTGAAGGCTCTGCGACGCACGGCAAGACGACGGTGCCAGTCAACCTCGACGTGACGTTTCATGGGGACATAGACCAGCTTGTCAACACAGGAATGAAAATCAAAAGGAGAAATGAAAGATGAAATCGGAAGTTGCAATTGCCGCGGCTGCGGCGCTTTGCCTTGCAGGAGGCTGCATACAGGTCAAGACGGAAAGCGAGATAAAGCCCATCCACATCACGATGGACGTGAATCTCAAGGTTGACAAAGACCTTGACAGGGCGTTCTCCGACGAGATACAGCAGAAGCCTAGCGGAAACTTCAAGGCGGTGAAGGATCTGGTCGATCGCAAGGTCGCCGGCATCACGAACCGCGCGATGCTCGAGGAGCGCGCAGGCGCGACAGACGACGACAGGATTCTCATCGCCGACGAAAACGCCAGGCGCGTCAAGCGCTTCAGCGAGATCGCGAAGTCGAACGGCACGACGATGGAGACCGTCCAGCGGCGCTACGTCGCGAAGATCCGCGAGAAGATGCCGGCTGGAGCCTGGTACCAGGACGATTCCGGCAAGTGGATTCAGAAGAAGTAATCCGCCCGTTTTCTGCAAAATTAAAATACCCTCTTGCATGAGTGGGGTGAAATTTAGTATAATACCAACATCAACAAAACAAGGAGTTCCAAACTATGGCAGGAAAGCTTGAAGATCGCGTAAAAGACATCATTGTCGAGCAGCTGGGCGTCAACGCCGAGCAGGTGACCGCAGAGGCGTCGTTCATCGACGATCTCGGCGCTGACTCGCTTGACAGCGTAGAGTTGATCATGGCATTTGAGGAGGAGTTCGGCGCGGCGATTCCCGAGGAGGACGCCGAGAAGCTCACGACGGTCGGCAAGGTCGTCGAATATCTCAAGTCCAAGGGCTATGGCGACGATGGCGCCGCGCCCGCGCAGTAACGGCCGCCTATAGCGGTAATCGGGGGACACCGGATTATCCCGGCGTTCCCCTTCGTTATTCTTCGTGGACATAAAGTCTTACGTTATTGACTTGGCGACGAGGGCGCGTTCAGCGTCCTATGGCCTTGCGCGGCTGTCCGCCGAAGAGAAGAACGCGGCGCTTATGCGCATCGCGGCGGAGCTCGAGGCTCGGCGCGGTGAAATCGAGGAGGCGAACGCGGCAGATGTCGCGGGTGGCCGGGCTTCCGGCCTCTCCGACGCGATGGTCGATCGCCTTACGCTTACGCCCGCCCGTTTCGACGCGATGGTTGGCGGAGTGCGCCACGTCGCGACGCTGCCCGATCCCGTTGGGGAGACGATCTGGCGGCGCGAGCGCCCGAGCGGCATCTTGATCCGCAAGGTCAGGGTGCCCATAGGGGTTGTCGCCGTCGTCTTCGAGAGCCGCCCGAATGTCTTCATCGACACCGCGGCGCTTTGCCTCAAGACGGGCAATGCGGTGATCTTGCGCGGCGGCAAGGAGGCGATAGGCACCAACAGGGCTCTTGCCCGTGCAGTCTCGGCTGCAGTGGGCGAGTCATTCGCCGGCGCGATTCAGCTTGTTGACATCCTCGACCACGAGGCGGTGACCGAGCTCGTGAGGGCCGTGGGCCTCGTGGATGTCGCGATTCCCCGTGGCGGCGAACGGCTCATCCGGGCGATGTGCGAGGCGGCTCTCGTGCCGGTCCTCAAGCACTACAAGGGCGTTTGCCACGTCTATGTCGACGACAAGGCGAACCTCCCGATGGCGCTTTCGATCCTCGACAACGCGAAGACCCAGCGTCCCGGCGTATGCAACGCGGCGGAGTGCCTGCTCGTCAACGAACGGGTGGCCCCCGTGTTCATGCCGATGGTGAAGGCCTGGGCCGCCGACAAGGGCGTGACGCTCCACGAAGGCATGGCGGGGACGGAGTTCCTTTCCCTCGACATCAACGTGGCCGTCGTCAAGGACGTGCGGGGGGCGATAGACTTCATAAACGAGAATTCGTCGCACCACTCCGACTGCATCGTGACGGACGACGCCGAGCGTGCCGCGGAGTTTTTGCGCGACGTCGATTCTGCGGCTGTTTACCACAATGTCTCCACGCGCTTTACCGACGGCGCTGAGTTCGGCATGGGCGCGGAGATCGGGATTTCCACCGACAAGCTCCACGCGCGCGGCCCAATGGGGCTTGAGGAGCTTACGACTTACAAGTATCAGGTGACGGGCGACGGAGTAGTTCGGTCATGAAGTTCTCCGCCGCGCTCGCCTGCGCTTTTCTCTCGGTCCTTCCCGCAGTTGCGGCGGAAGACGAGGCGGGAGCGCCGTTCGATGCGTATGTAGGCGTGTCGGGGACGCTCGTCCTTCCGCAGGGTGGCTCGCGTCTTGACAGGCTCGGCGGCGCTGATGCGTTTGTAGGGTTCGGGACGGGCGAGGGCCTGTCCCTTGAATTCGCCGCGGGGCGGCACGAGAATGAGACGTTCCTCTCTTTGCGGGAGCTCGTCCACTTCTACGCTTTCGATTTCTACGACCGGCTCTTTGGCTATTCGTCGTTCGACCCGTTTTTCACGTTGGGCGCAAGCGGCTGGATCGGCGGCCCTGCAGGGCAGGTCGGACCGTCTGCGGGAATCGGCGCCTTGTGGCATCTTGACGACAACTGGTCACTGAGGGCGGAAGCGTCGGGGACGCTTGGCATAGACGTGGACGTGGAAATGGTGTATTCGGTGTCAGTCGGGCTTCAATATACGTTTGAATGAAAGGAATGGAAAAATGCTAAAGGGAATCGATCCAGTAATTTCGCCAGAGCTTCTGAAAGTCCTTGCGGAAATGGGGCATGGCGACGAAATTGTCTTTTCCGACGCGCATTTCCCCGCCCACTACTTCGGGCGTTCCGGCGCGATTGTCCTGAGGGCCGATGGCGTCGCCGCGGACAGGCTGCTTGCAGGCGTCGCGCGGCTTTTCGAGCTCGACTCCTACGCCGTGCCGGTCGTGATGATGGCGCCGGTAGAGGGCGATTCGCTCGATCCTGACGTGGAGAGAGCCTATCGCGCGGCCATTGGATACGATGGCGAAGTCGAGCGCATGGAAAGATATGCCTTCTACGACCGCGCAAAGGGCGCGTATGCGATAGTCGTAACGGGCGAGACAAGGAAATACGGAAACGTCATCCTCAAAAAGGGCGTGACGCCGCAGGAACAGTGAAGGATTGCCGGGAAGAGTGGTTTGACGCCGAGAAGAAGGTGTCTGTCGTCATCGTGGACGTGACGTCCGCCGCGCAGGAGCTTGCTCGCGGGCACCTCTGCGGGCCGACGGCCGCCTACTACCTCGCAAAGGGGCTCGCGGCGGCGGCTCTGCTTGGCGCTGAGACGGAATCGGCCGAAGAGACGGTCGGCGTGCAGATGAAGTGCTCAGGCCCCCTCGGAGGCCTCAACGTTGAGTGCACGGCGGATGGAAAGCTGAGAGGCTACACCGAGCGGAAGATACTCGACGACTTCGACGGAATGGGGGTTCCTTCCGACAAGGCGGTCCTCGGCGAGCGCAGGTTCCAGGTTACGCGTTCCGTTCCAGGGCGCATTCTCTCGCAGGGAATATCTAATTCGCTTGACGGCTACCTCGCGGGGTCGCTGCAGCGCAAGGCGACGATCCAGCTCGAGGCTTCGGTGTCGGACGAAGTCGAGATACTCGAGGCACGCGGCGTCCTCGTGGAGGAGATGCCGGATGCAAGCGGCACTGGCGTCCTCGGCGTCAATTTCAAGTCGCTTGCAGTCTCTTCGAGAAATCTCCTCGGGCGCATCCACCTCGAAAAGGCGGAGCTTAGGAGGACGTCGCCGCTTAAGTTCGGCTGCCGCTGCTCCCCCGAGAGGGCGAAGGCGACTCTTGCCGCGCTTTCCGCCGAGGAGAGGCGGGGCCTTCCGGAGAAGGTCGGCATAACCTGCCATATGTGCGGGCGAACATACGAAGTGGCGGCGGGCGAAGGAGGCGAAACTTGAAGAGAAGAGTCACAGTCGAGATCGACCACGCGGCGCTTGTGCGCAACTACAGGCGAATCGCGGCGAAGGTGAGGCCCGCGAAGGTGCTTTGCGTCCTCAAGGCCAACGCCTACGGCCTTGGCGTTTCGGCGTATGCGAAGACGCTTGCGGAAGCGGGGTGCGATGATTTCGGCGTTGCGGAGCCTTTCGAGGCGATGGAGCTCAAGGGCGTATTGGAGGCGCTGCCTCGCGGAGCGGGGCGCCGTGCGTCGGTGCAGATACTTTCGAGCGTGATTCCTGACGAAATACCGGAAATGATTGAGGCTGGGATCACGCTGCCCGTCATAGACCTTGCTACCGCAAAGCTCATCTCCCGCGCCGCAGTAAAGGCGAAGAAGACGGCGAAGGTCCATTTCAAGCTCGATACGGGAATGGGGCGGCTCGGCGTCCTCGCGCGGGACGCCGTCTCGGTCATGAAGGAAGTCGCGGCCCTGCCGAATCTCGATTGCGAGGGCGTCTTCTCCCACTTCCCCGTGGCATACGATCCCGAAGACCCGTTTACGCGCAAGCAGATAGCTCTTTTCAAGGGGATTCTCGCCGACGCCGCCAAGGAGGGGCTCTCCTTCAGAAAGGTCCACATTGCGGCCTCCGACGGGATCAACAACTTCCCCGAGTGCGCGAAGAAGCCGTTCACCATGGTGCGCACGGGCATCAACCTCCACGGCAGCTTCGACCCCTGTGGCAGAAAGGCGCTGAAGGTCGAACCTGTGCTCACTCTCAAGACGCGCGTCGTGCAGGTCCGCGACCTTCCCGCGGGAACGACGCTCGGCTACGGGCGGACATGGTGCCTCAAGGATCCTACTCGCGTGGCCACGATCTCGGCGGGTTACGCAGACGGTCTGCCTCTCGCCCTGACTAACAGAGGGCGTGTCATAATCGGAGGCAGGCTCTGCCCGGTGATAGGGCGCATTTCCATGGACTACGCGACTGTAGATGTCTCGGAGGTCAAGAACGTCGCTCCGGGCGACGAGGTGATATGTTTCGGCAAGTCGGGGAGGCTCTCGATAACGCCGGACGACTGGGCGGCCCTGAAGGGAACGCACGCTTATGATATAATATGCTCGCTCGGCAGTCGGGTCGAGCGGACAAACAAGGGAGTAAAGTGAAAATGAAGACTAAACCGTTCATCAACGACGATTTCCTTCTGACCACCAAGGCGGCGAAGGAACTCTACCACCGCCACGCGGCGAAAATGCCGATCATCGACTACCACTGCCACCTGCCGCCGTCGGAGATCGCGAGCGACAAGCGCTGGACCGACATCGCGGAAGTCTGGCTCGGCGGCGACCACTACAAGTGGCGCCAGATGAGGTCGAACGGTGTTGAGGAGAGGTTCTGCACGGGCGACGCCCCGTGGCGCGAGAAGTTCGTCAAGTTCGCCGAGACGATGGAAAGGCTCGTCAAGAACCCGCTCTTCGACTGGTCGCACCTTGAGCTCGCAAGGTATTTCGGAGTCACGGAGAGGCTTTGCGGCGCTTCCGCAGATCGCATCTGGAAGCAGTGCAACAAGCGCCTTGCGGCGAAGTGGTTCAGCGCGCAGGGGCTCATGAAGAAGTCGAACGTCAAGGTCGTGTGCACGACTGACGACCCCGTCGATTCGCTTGAGCACCACCTTGCAGTTGCGAAGAAGCCTTTCGGCACCCAGATCCGCCCTGCGTGGCGTTCCGACAAGGCGTCGAAGATCGAGAACTTGAAGGCGTGGAACGCATGGATGGGCAAGCTCTCCGCCGCTGCCAAGGCGCCCGTGAAGAGCTGGGACGACTTCCTCAGCGCGATGGACAAGCGCCACGCATTCTTCGCCAAGGCAGGCTGCATCGTCTCCGACTACGGCATCACCGAGATTTTCGCCGCCCCCTACACCGAGGGAGAGGTCGCGAAGATCTTCAAGAAGGCCCGCTCCGGCAAGGCCGTGACCCCGGAAGAGGCCCTCAAGTTCAAGAGCGCATGGCTCTTCGAGGGGCTTAAGGCCGACAAGAAGGCGAACTGGACGGCGCAGCTCCACTACAACTGCCTCAGGGACAACAACTCCGCCATGTTCGAGAAGCTTGGCCCCGACACCGGCTTCGACTGCATCGGCGACTGGTCGGTCACAGAGTCCCTTTCGCGCCTCTTTGACAGGCTTGAGCGCGAGGACGTGCTTCCACGCACGATCCTCTACTCGCTCAACCCCAAGGACAACGAGATGCTTGCGACGCTCATGGGGTGCTTCCAGAAGGCGCCCGACGTCGGCAAGATCCAGCTCGGCTCCGGCTGGTGGTTCCTCGACCAGAAGGACGGCATGAGAAAGCAGATCGAGGCGCTCTCGGCCCTCGGCTGCCTTGGCAACTTCATCGGAATGCTCACCGACTCGCGCTCGTTCCTCTCCTACACGCGCCACGAATACTTCCGCCGCATCCTCTGCCAGAAGCTCGGCGAGGAGGTCGAGAAGGGCGAGCTTCCGAACGACATGAAGTGGCTTGGCTCGATTGTCGAGGACATCTCCTTCAACAACGCGAACCGCTACTTCGGCTTCGGGGCCTGACAAGACCATGTCCCAGGAATGGAACATAAAGTCACGGGGGCATGTCTGCACGATGTGCGGCAAGCCCCTCGTTGACAAGACCCCTGTCGTCAGCGCCCTGCGCGAGAACGGCGAGGGATACGACAGGTTCGACTGCCACCCTGAATGCTGGAAGACCGCCCCGCGCGACTGGGAGCCGTTCTCCCAGTGGGACGGCGTGTATCTCGCCCCCGTGAAGGAAGTCAAGGAAGAGCCCCTCAAGAAAGAGGACGCGGGCGAGCTCCTGAGGCAGCTCGTCACTCTTGACGACCCTGCGATGAAGAACGTGGTCTATGTGCTTGCCGTCATGCTCGAGCGCTCGAAGATACTCGTCGAGCGCGACAGGAAGGAGCAGTCCGACGGCACCATCAGGCGCGTTTACGAAGACCGCAAGCAGGGCGATACGTTCGTCATACTCGATCCACGGCTGAGGCTTGAGAATCTCGCGGAGGTCCAGCAGCAGGTCGTCGCGCTCCTTTCCGGCACAAAGACGCTCGGGGAGGTCGCAAGCGAAGAGGAAGCGCCAGCAGAAGAGGCTCTCGCCGCAGAAGGCGATTCCGCTGCAGAAGGCGCGCCCGCCGCAGAATCGAACTGACGGAGCTTGCCCTCTGTCTCGCGGCATGACTTACGCCATCGCAAAGAGGCTTGAAATGCGATAAGTTGCAGAAATTGTGATGTAACCCGCGAAAAATGAAGCGACGGCGGGGTCTCTCCCCAAAATTCCATCTCTGCCGCCCGCCGCCTCGACACCCATCAAAACTACCGCGACAGCAATCAGTTTGGCCGGGCTACAAGGATCCGCCCCTCTGCTCATAGAACTTTTATGCCTTGATCAGGTGCTTCTGAATTGCGATTGAGGCGGCCTCGGCGCGGGTGGCCGCGCCGAGCTTTGCGAAGATCACGGAGAGCTGTTTTTTCACGACGACTGGCGAAACCCCGAGCTCAAGGGCGATGTCCTTGTTGGACAGTCCCCGCGTGACTGAGGTGAGAATGGCCATCTGCTTTTCGGTAAGGGGCGGCGGAGGAACGTTCTCCTTCGCGTATTTCAGGATGTCTGGCGCAATGGCCGTGCCTCCGGCGGCGACCGCACGTACTGCATCCACGAGGTCCTCGGTAGGCGACTCCTTTGCCTGTGCTCCTCGTGCACCGTTCGAGATCGCGCGCGCCATGTCGAACGAATTCGAAAAGGACGAGAGTATGACGACGCCAATTCCTGGGTTTTCGGACAACATGGCCGCGGTCGCGTCGGCACCGTTCATCTTCGGCATCATGAGATCGACTATCGCTATGTCGGGCTTCAACTCTGCCGCGTAGCGTACCGCCGTCTCTCCGTCCTCGGCCTCTCCGACTACGGTCATGTCCTTCTGCACGTTGAA
>JBGUVV010000076.1:0-7515 GCA_045220525.1 Kiritimatiellia bacterium | reverse complement strand
AACTCAAATGAAAATGTTCGAACTGCTGCCGAGGCCCCTCGGGCCCATCTTCAGAAAATTGACTCACCTGACTTGCAATTTACCTGTCAGTCCGGCTTTGCCAAGGGGCGAATGCCACCAATGTCGATTTTAGCTGGATCGAAGGAGTCGATGCCCGACGGCTTGCGGCGCTCCCAGGCTCCGCGCGTGAAGTCCGGCACCTTCTGCGGCATGGAGCCTGTCCTCACGCTTTTCTCGGTAAGCTCGCCAAGCGCGCACCATGCGGCGAGGTCGTAGACGTCTTGGTCGAGAGGCAGCCCGTTCTGCATGCAATACGCCCACCTGAGATCCATTATGAGATCCATGCCGTCGTGCCCACCGACCTCCTGCGCAAGCTTGCCCGCCTGTCGCCAGAGAGGGTGCATGTATTCCTCGCGCACGGATGCGGTGCGCTCTTCGTCGAAATACTTGTGGACGCCCTTCCCCATTTCCTCCTCCCAGCCAATGCGGAAGGGATAGTCTGCGAGAATGCCGCGAGTGCCGACAATCTTGTTCAGCCTGTCATACGGCCTCGGCGTGGCGACGTCGTGCTGCAGCATGATCGACCGCCCGCTAACAGTCCGCACAAGGGTGGTGTTCACGTCGCCCATTGCGACCTTAAGCGCCGCGCGCCAGTCGCCCGCAGGGTATTTTGCGCGGGCGTATTCCTCGAAGCCAGCCGGATCCGACTCCAGCGACACAATGTAGTCAAGCCTGTCGCCGCGGTTTATGTCCATGCACCGGCAGAGCGGACCAAGCCCGTGGGTGCAATACTGGTTGCCCTTGTGCTCCGCATTCCACTTGAGCCGCCAAAAGTCGCGGTAGTGCCACTGGGCGTCTTCCTCTGGCGTATTGTAGTTGTAGCTCCTGAGATCGTGAAGATACGCGCCCTCCCCGTGGACGATACGCCCGAAAAGGCCCTTCCGCGCGACGTTCAGCGCAAGGAGCTCAACCTCCCCGTAGCAGCAGTTCTCAAGCTGCATGCAATGTTTCCCGGTTCGCTCCGCCGTCTCCACAAGCAGCCAACAGTCATCGACAGTAAAGGCGGCAGGGACTTCGACAAGCGCATGCTTGCCGCTTTCCATCGCGCAGACGGCAATCGGAACGTGGAGGCTCCACGGCGCACAGTTATAGACGACGTCTATGCCGTCCCAGTCGCACATCGCCCTGTACGCCTCAGGCCCGACGAACTCACGCGCCGGCGGAAGACCGTTCTTCGCAAGCTTTGCCTGCTGGGCGGCGACGAGATGCTGCCTCGTCTCGCACATGGCCGCCACCTCTACGCCTGGAATTATCGGCAGGCGGTCCATCGCCATGTCGCCGCGGCATCCAAGCCCTACTATGCCTACGCGAATGCTCATTTTCCCAAAACGCTCTTAGTATTCATTGCGGTTCATTATACCATTTATCCACCCCACCTGCAATTGAAAGCGAGCATCTTGCGATTGCAGCATGGCTTTAGTATAATACCACTAGACAAATGGGAACATGAAACGGAGGAACATGACGATGAACAAGAAGACTCTCTTTTGCGCGATTGCTTTCGGCCTTGCCGCTATGGCATCTTCGGCAAGACCAGCCAAGATGAAGGCCATCTTGACGGTGCCGCACGAGTTCGACATGCTGGTGCAGTCGGGGCACATCCAAGGGCTCACCTGTTCGGAAAGCGGCATCTATCTCTCCCATCAGGAGGGGCTTGCGAAAATCGGCTGGGACGGCAAGCTCGTAAAGCACGTAGCCACCCCACGCCACCTCGGCGGAATCGCCTATGCGAACGGGCGGATATACGGCGCTTTCATCATCCGCAGCCCCAATGACATGAAAGGCGGAATGCCGGGACTTCTGCGCGTCTGGGACGAGGACTTGAACCAAGTCGGCGAAAAGGCGTTTCAGGAGGGAGCCGGCTCCATCGCCGTCGTTGGCGACACGATCTACTATGCATTGGAACAGGAAAAGCAGCCGCACCGCCAATGTTCGATCATGCGATTGGGTCTGGACCTTTCCGAGCGCGGCAAGCAGACGTTCGACTTTGGCTATGACATCAAGTATGGGATACAGGCCATGGCCACGGACGGCAAGTCGTTCATCTGCGCGAACTACGGCGGCGTGTCGCTCGCCAACCCGGAGTTTACGACGTTCAAGCGGCTGAAGAGCCCGTCCTTTGCCGAAGGCATTGCGCTCGTCCCGAAGTCGATAGCGAAACGCAAGAAGCCCGTGTTCATGGCCGTGCGCGCCCTTGGAGGCAACATGAAGGGCTGGCGCAAGGACCCCAAGAACAATCCGCCGCGCATCCGTCTCGATTTCTACGAGTTCGACGGCGAGAACTTCACTGACATCACGGAGGTCCCGGCGCAGTCCGACGAAGACGGGCTTATCGTGTCGGCCGAGGCGCCTGGCAACTCGAAGTACGGGACGCTCGACTTCTCGGGGAGCCTTCCCTCGGACCGCATCAGGACGATTGCGCTCGTAATGCCTGCGAGCATACAGGGCAAGGCCAATTTCGACAAAGGCAAGGCCGCGTTGGAGGCCGCCGGCTACAAGGTGAAGGTGATGCCGCGCCTTAACTTCGAAAAAGTGGCGCCCGTAGAGGACCGCGTGGCGGACTTCGAACAGGCGTGGATGGATCCGGAAGTGGATCTGGTGCTCTGCGCACGCGGCGGAACCGGAGCCGAGGACCTGCTCGACAAACTCGACTGGGCGAAGCTGCGCACGCGCAAGCAGCGCGTGCTGGGCTTCAGCAACATCACGATGATCCTCAACGCGATGCTCAGGGAGAATGCGGGCCATCCCTTTTCCGGGCCGACGCTCAGCCAGTTCCTCTACGCGAAACGCCCGACCTTCGAATGGCTCTCCAAGGCGATTGCAGAGGAAGAGCCGATGCCTGACGTGCAACTGCGCGCGTTGCGCCCAGGCGCATGCGCTGGAACCGCGTGCGGCGGACACATCGCACTCGTCCTAAAGGGCGTGCAGATGGGGTGGGCGGCGGACACCGAGGGGCGCATCGTGTTTCTCGAAACGAGCATACGCGAGCCCTCCGCCATTCGCGACATGCTGGACGAGCTTGTCTCGCGCGGCTACTTCAAGAAGTGCGCGGGCGTGGTATTCGGAGAGCTGTCGGCGGGCGGCCCCAACAGAGCCAGGCTTTCTGGGAAGGCTCTCAAGGCGGCAAGGGAGGAGATGGCGCAGATACGCAAGGACTTCGCCGCAAAGGTGACATGCCCCGTTTACGAGGGCTATCCATACGGCCACGTAGCCTTAAGCTACGCCATAGACTTCCTGCGCAAGAAGACGATCACCGAAGACGGCGTCCTCAAGCAGTAGCCGCCAGATCCGGCACTGTCAGTCTCCCTCGACACCATCGCGGCGGATGGTGTCGCGTCCCTTGTATTCCGGAGGAACATAGCCGTGCTCGGAGCCCTGCATCCAGACGATCGTCTTCGGGCACTTGAGGTTGTTCCAGAGAATCGCGATGCTTGAAGGCTGGCACGTATAGTCGCCAAGCCCGGCCCGGGGAATGTCGACGCGGCAGCTCGCGGGGACGCGCTTTGCAAAGTTGGCGACGTCGAAGTAGCCAAGCGCCTCCACGAACTTGATGCGCGGCCAGTCGCCGCGAAGCCGCCCGGCGAGCTCCGCGCCCAGGTCGGAAAATCCGGTGATGGCGCTTGATACGCGCGTCACACCCTCGCCGCATCCGGCGCCCCAGATCGCGAATGCACCGCCCTGGCTCCCGCCGGAGACACGCAAGTCCTTACCGTCCCACTCCGGCAGAGACTTGGTGTATTCAATGGCGCGGATGAGGCGCAGTATCATGCCGCGGAAATACGAGTTCTCCGGGTTGGAGTTCTGCTGCGGGTCGAAGGCGTATGTGTAGCCGTTTGACTTGATCTTGTCGCCGTATGTCTGGTAGTACTCGTCCGTCCCGCCAAACTCGCGCAGGAGAAGCCCGTGGGCGTTCATCTTGAGATGGATTGCGTCGTCGAGGGGCCTTCTCGGCGGGAACTGCTCGCCCACGCCGTAGCCGAAGGTTTCGATGCTGATGGGGTATTTTCTCCCCGTCTCGGCATCCTTTGGAATCGAGAGATAGCCAGTCATCGGCGCCCCGCCGGTGCAATCGACCGACAGCGCGTAGAGCCGCGCCGCAGGGTTGCCGCTCTTTATTTCCGCGCGCTTCGCGTTGAACGGCACCTTGGCGAGCTCGGCCTTCTGCCGCGCCCAGAACGCATCGAAGTCTGCGGGCTCCGGCGCTGCCTGCCGGAGCGTGTCGATGCCAACCGCCGCGCCGCCGTCGAAGAAGACTGTTCTTTTGAGCTTCCTTAGCTTCTTGAGGGCGCGCCGCCCCTCCGGCGAATTGCGGTCGCCCTTGAACTTCGGCAGCCTCTTCCTAAACGGCTTGTCGTCGGCCTCTACGACAACGGCGTAGAGGCGGACAAACCCAGGCTTCGCAATGCTCGTCTTGTACACGAACGGCTTGCCCGTGAAGGGCTCGCGGCCTTTCTCCGTTATGCCGTCGTCGCCGCTGCGCTCCCATTTGAGGAAGTATGCGCCCTCGGGGATTTCGCCATTGACTTCTTGCGGCTCTATGGTGAAGACCATCGTCTCGCCGGGCTTGTAGAAGATGGGGTCCTTGTCCGTCGTTCCCTTAAGCCACGCGCTGTTGAGGGCTCCAGAGTCGGCAAGACTTGTCAGCGCCGCGAACGCGGCAATAAATGCGGTTGTAATGAGTTTCATTTTTGCACCTTTCCTGGGATGTCCCATACCAAAGAAATCAAATGGCCGTTTCCCTGACTTTCTCGACATGCGGATATTTTACCATATTTCCAGCCGCAACATGCAGGAATTCCGCTTTCACGCGCCGGGGAAAATGCCACGCCGCCACGCACGTCCATCAGGCGAGGGACTTGCCAATCCACGCCTTGGCGTGCCAACGGCGAATGAGAATGCAGCCTCGGACGTTTTCGTCAATGAGAAACACAATCCATGCCCCGACAAGCCCGAAGCCAAGCGGAATGGCGACCACCCAGAACACCCCTACGGCAATCACCCATTGAAAGGAGACCCCGACAACCATGGGATAGAGCACATCGCCTGCCGCGCGAAGCGTTCCACAGGCGAAGATGTTGCGTATGCGGCCGATTTCCAAGACGCAGTCCACCCAGAAAAGAATCGTCCCGAGCCGGATGATCTCGCCGTTTTGCGTCAGAAGGCCCAGCACCCATGGACCGGCAAACGCCAGCACCCCGCTGCAGCACAGCGAAACCGACAGTGCTCTACGATAGAAGAAATTTCCGAGAAGATAGGCTGCTTTGTAGCGACGCCGGCCGACGAGATGTCCGACGAGGATGTCCCCGGCCTGTATTGCGCTCAATCCGAACAAATATGTGAACATGACGCTGTTGGAGACGTATGTCCGCGTCGTCAGCGCATCCGTGGATATCTGGTTTATGAAGTAGATTGTCACGGCCTGCGACAGGCAATACGACATCTCCTCGCCGATGGCCGGAAGCCCGATCTTGAAGATGCCGGCGAACTCCCGCCAGGGAAAAGGCCTGAACCAGACCAGCGGGTAACGGCGGATGTGGACCTTTGTGTGGTGGACCAGAAGGATGGACATCGACACGACTTGGCTCGAAGCCGTCGCCCATGCCGCACCAACGACGCCAAGCGCCGGGAATCCGCAGTGCCCATATATCAAGAGGTAGTTGCCGACAACATTGACGACGTTCGCAACCGCAGTGGCGACCATCGGCGATCGGACGCGGTCAACGCTGCGCAAGGACGCGCTGAACGTAAAGCCCAGCGCCTGGAAAAACGAAAAGGCGCCGGTTATGCGCAAATAGGCCGCACCTTGCGTCAAGAGACCTTCGCGAAGCCCCATCATCCGCAGAATCGCCTCGGCGTTGAAGTGTAGAAGCGCGCTAACGCCCAAGCCAAGCAATGCGTTGAAGATCAGAGCGACGCCCACGACCTGGATGAGCCGTTTGCGAAGCCCCGCCCCGTGGTACTGCGCGCAGACGACCGCGACGCCGGAAGCCGCGAAACGGTACACGAGGAATACCAGCGTGACGATCTGGCTTGCAAGGCCCACCGCGGCAACAGCGCCGTCGCCGCAGCTCGAGAGCATAAGCATGTCGACGAACCCGACAAGCACAACAAGGGCAATCTCCATGAAAATGGGGACTGTCAGATGCATCAACTGCCGCCTTAAGGGTTCCATCCTTTCATAGTATAGCAAAAAGGACCGGCGCAAGTCGAAGGCGCGGCCTCGGCGCCTCCAACGGAAACGTCTCGTTCAACCGATGCGCCATAGCCGCTAAAGCCGTTTTCTGCCAAGGCTATTTCATTGCTGAAACCGCATAGATGTCAGTGGACACTGCTCCGGCTCCTTTTACGTTATCTTGCAGAACTGGGCCGTTTTACGTCGAAAATCACTACCGTCTCAAGGGTCCCACCCCAAAAAAAATCCTGCTCCAATATTTCAGAGCCTTTTACAGGCGAAGTGGAGTCGGATGCGCGGGAGAACGCGGCGAACGCGGTCGAAGGCTCCCCAAAGGTTGGATACCTCGGCGTGTGAATCGTGCAAGACAACCGCCGAGGGATCAAGCCGTTGCAAAAGACGAGCGCCGCGCTTGAGGCGAAGCCCCTCGCGCTTTGCCCCAGCCGCAATCCATGCAAGTGCGAGATCGGCAACAAGGTGGTTGTCGTCGTAGAGTCCGCCGACATCGCTATGGCTGCCGGGGAAAAGCATTTCGACGACCTGGCCTTTGTCTCCATTGAGAGGGACATACTGAAAGAACTTCCGCGTCTCATCACGAGAAACGGCGTGACGTGCCCTTTTCACATTCTGCGGACAATCTGCCGCGACATCGAGCCCTATCGTCGCGTCAACAGTGTCCCAGAGGCCGAGATAGGCGACGGACACGCCAAGCTTGTCGAGCCACGCCGCAAAGTGCCGCGCAATAAGCGCACCGCGAGAGAAGCCAAAGAGAAATACCCTTGTCGAAACTCCGTCCTTAGGCAAAGTTTCGTAGTTCGCCTCAAACCACCGCCGCGCGGAGCGGAATGTCGTCCGCCAGTCAACGCCCGCAATCCTCCCAGCGAGATATGAGCCAAAATGCGTTCCAAGCCCAGCTTCAAGATGAAGCTTCTGCCGCGCGTCGTCGACGCAGAGGTCGCGGAGCCGCGTAACGTTCGTTATCTTGCCCGCAACGCCCTGCCCCGTCCCCTCGAAAAACAGACAGAGGTTCATATTGTAGACGTTCCGCTAATTGGAAAAATGGTCAGACCATTTTTCCAATTAATGAAATTGAATTAGGCGCGGAGGATGAGGGTTAGTGAGCCGATGGATTTGCCGGTGAGAGGCCGGATAAGCTGGACGGTGATGGTGCGCTCCTCGCCCTCTGCGGGAAGGTCAGTGACGTCGAGGACGCCTTGCGCGATTACCTTCGGGATGTCCTTCTCGCCGATCATCGCGGCAAGGGCTTCGATAGGCGAAGAGGC
>JBGUVV010000075.1:0-5059 GCA_045220525.1 Kiritimatiellia bacterium | reverse complement strand
CGCTGGCGGAACGTTCGCCGCGACGGCGTCGCGCATAAGGCGCGATACCGTTGCCGCGACGGGGAGCCTTGCGTTCCCGCGCCGCTTGCGCTTTGTCTCGGAGATGCCGTCTGACTCGCGTGGGAAGACGACTGCGGCGGCGGTAAAGGACGCGCTTGCCGCGAACTGCCGCGAGCCGGTCGTCGTCTCTTGGAGCGCGACTGCGAAGTCGCTGGATGCGGAGCTCGTCTTCCCGCCTGACGGCGAGTGGTTTTCCGGCCATTTCCCGGGCTTCCCCATCCTCCCCGGCGTCGCCCAGGTGTTTTTCCTAAGGTATTTTGCCATCCGCGCGTTCGGAAACTTCCCGGGCGCCGCCTTGTACAGGAACGTCAAGTTCAAGCGCCCCATACGGCCTGGCGAGCGCGTAAAGTTGAAAATCGAAAGAAACTCAGAGTGCGACATCTCGTTCGAATATTCCGTCGCCGGAAAGCCGGCGTCCTCCGGAACTGTGCGGCCGCGCTGATCCTCGCGTCAGTCCCTGCGGTCTTGCTCGCAGAAGCGGGGCCTTCGGCGCGCGAAGCCGCCGCGGCCGCCATGCGCAGGGCGCTCGTCTCTTCCGCATCGTGGCGCATGGAGCGGAAGCTTCCCGGCTCGGATAGGGTCCTCGTCTCTTCCGGAACGGTCGAGTGCCGTGCCGGCGGCTCTGGAATAGAGTGGCGGACCGTGAAGCCTTTCCCCTCCCTTGTGGCCATGCGGAAGGACAAGATGGTCTTCGAGGACGAGGACGGCCGGCGCGAGAAGGAGGCGTCGGACATGCCCCACTACGGCGACATCCGAAAGGCGACCGACGCATTTGCGTCTGGCAGCATGGATGCCGTCGACGACATTTTCGATACCGAGGCCTCCATGTTGCCAGGCGGCAAGTGGCGCGTCGTCTTC
This sequence comes from Kiritimatiellia bacterium, assembly GCA_045220525.1. GTDB lineage: Bacteria > Verrucomicrobiota > Kiritimatiellia > RFP12 > UBA1067 > UBA1067. Next base: position 4,141 of record JBGUVV010000075.1, on the reverse strand, counting down.
AAGCCGCGCATAATGGCGATGCGAACTTTGGTGGAGAGCGTAGAGATGTGCGGCGGCGAATTGCCAGAGACGGCGACGATCAGAAGCGGCGGCGCGACGAGCACGATTTTCTTCAAGGCGGAGAAGCGGCGAGATGAGAAGTAGAGGCCCGATTCTCGCCTTTGCCGTGCCTTCCGTGCTTGCGGCTGTGGCTGCGGCGCTGTTCTTCATAAGGGGAACGGCGGTGGAGACCTCTGTTTACGCCATGCTTGGCGAAAACGCATCGGCCATCCCGGAGGACGTTCGCGACGAGTCTTCGCGCACCGTCTGCGTCGTTTTTTCGTCGGAATCGGCGTCCTTGTCGAAGGCCGCCGCCGACAGGTTCCGCAAGAACCTCCCGGGATCCATTTCAGGGCTCGTTGACAATGGCGTAGCCGGGAACGGCCTCAATGCCTTTTTGAAGAGGGCGGACGGCCTTGTCGCGCAGTCCGACTTCGCTGCGCTCTCCTCCGCCGAGGGGCGCGCAAGGATTGCCCGCGCAGCCGTCCGCCGCTACGCCGCATCTCCTCTGCCGCCGCCTTTCCCTCCGGAGGAAGACCCGTTCTGCCTCAAGGAGAGGTTTCTCGCGTCGCTTGGCGACTCCCCCGACAGCGTCGTCGCATTGCCGCTAAGAGCCGACGCCGTCAACGGCACGGAGGCCCTTTTTGAGCTCAAGAACGCAATTGACGGCGCGGTGGCCGCCGCGCAGCGGGAGTCCGGTCCCTCCGTCAGGATCATGCCGTGCGGAGTCCCCCTCCACACCCTGCATGCATCTTCGAAATGTCGCCGCGAGGTAGGATTCCTTTCCCTGTTTTCGGCGGTGGTCATCGTCATCGTCGCGTTCGCCGCGTTCCGCCCCGTGTCGCGGGTATTGTATGTGGCCGCAAACCTCGCGGCCTCGTCGGCCGCTGGAGCTGCCGCGCTCTTTGCCTTCTTCCCGTCGTTCCACGCGATGACGGCAGTGTTCGGAACGGCCGTACTGGGGCTTGTCGCGGACTACTCGTTCCACTGGCTTCTGCGCGCACCGGGCGGGGCACGCAAGACGATCGTGAACCTGGCTGTGTCGTTCACCACGACTGCGCTCGCGCTTGCGCCGCTCGCAATGTCGTCTTTGCCTGTCCTGCGCGAGTCGGCCGTGTTCCTTGCCGCGGCCCTTGCTGCGGCCTTTGCGTTCGTTGTCCTTACGCATCCGGAGCCTGTTCCCTCAGGCGCGGACGCCCCGGCACCATCGCCCTCGGCGAAATGCGGCGGCGCGATTTCAAGGGTCGTTCCGGCCGCCATAGTCGCGGCGTTGTGCGCGGTCGCGGCGTTTGTCTCTCCGCGCTTCGTCGTGAAGACAGATCCCTCGTCGCTGTATTCTCCGCCGCGCGAGCTCCTTGAGCCCGAGAAGATCCTTGCCTCGAAGTGGGCGCCTCCTCCTGCGGAAGTGTCGCAGGACGTGCAAAGGCTCTATGAGGAGCAGGGCGCTAATGTCGCCGAGGCGCTTGGGCTTGGGCGGGCTCCTGTTCCGCCGTCTTTGCGCGAGGGCGGCGCGGCGGCGCTCTCCGCCGCTCTCGACCGCCTCACCGGCGAGACGGCTCGGCGGCTTTCGTGTGCGCTTCTTGCGATGCTCTTGGTCCTTGCGGCCGTGTTCCGCTTTCGCGCCGTCGCCGTCGCCTTGCCGTCGGCCCTTGCGTTCCTCGTGGCGGCTGGAGCCGTGACCCTTTCGGGGCATGGCATAAACCTCTTCCATCTTCTTGCAGGCTTTCTTCTCGCCGGCATGTGCATGGACTATGCCGTCTTCCTTCAGTCCGGCGAGCGCGGTGCGATGAAGTCGGTGACTTGCTCGTTTCTCACGAGCATGGCGGGCTTTGGCGCTCTCGCGTTCGTATCCTTTCACCCCGTCGCGGCGTTTGGCACCGTCCTCGGCTCCGGCCTGCCGGTAGGTTATCTTGCGTCGGTCGCGCTAAGGAAGCGGCCGTGCGTGGAAAAGCGCGCGTCCGTAGAGAAGGCGGCCTCGCCCCTCGGCATGGAGGTCATATGGGGCTTCTACCGCGTGTTCGGGCTTGGCGTCATGCGCTTTCTGTCGTGCGCCGTGGCGAATGTCGCGTGGCTCTTCTCCCCAGTCGTGCGGAAGGCGTGCCCGTCGCGCAGGAAGGTCTCGATGTTCGCGCGGTCGCTTGCGGACAAGGTAGCGGTCGTCTCGGGGCGTGGCCGTCAGCCCGTCGTGCGCGGCGACGGCTCGAACGACGCCGCCGAGTTCGCCGCCGACGTCATGTCCGGCCGCGGGGTGTTCGTCCTTTCCTCGCATTGCGGAACAGTCGAGGCTCTGCTCGCGTTTGCGGAAAAGTCCCCGACGTTCCACGCCTGGACCGACATGGAGAGGACTTCCGCGTTCAGCGCGTTCTACATGCGCCATGCCGTCAGCGGCCGGATCGCGCTCCACTCCATTGCAAGCATCGGGATGGGCACTGCGTTCGAGGCGATAAACTGGCTTGGAAAGGGGGAGTGCCTTGTCATGGCGGGAGACCGCGGCGTGGGCGCGTTCAGGTTCGCCGCCGCGCTCGGGCATCCGGTATATTTCGCGACGTGCATCGCCGAAGGCCCTGGATATGTCGCCGTCGTGCGCCGCCTCAAGGGGAACGCGAAAGAGATGAAGGAGGGCTTCTTCGCCATCCTTGGAGAACTTGAAAAACAGCATCCGGAGCAGGTTTACGAATGGAACTGAACGATACAGGCAGGAGTCGTCATTGCCTCACGGCGATGGGGGTCGTGTGCGCGCTCGGCAATGGCATAGAGGACGTTGCGCGGCGCATGGACGTGAACGACGCTTCCGGCATGAAGCGGATAGAGGGGCTCTCTGGCGGTGAATCGACGGTTTTCGGATTTGCCGATGGCTTTCCGCACCCCGACACCCTTGCCGGAAGCTTCGCAATCCCGGGCGGGCTGCCGCGCGTAGCGTCTCTCGTCGATGCCGCAATGGAGCAGATTGTTGACGCCGTCGATGTGGCCGCCGCCGAGTTCGGCCCCAACCGCATCGGGGCCGTCGTCGGCACGAGCAACTCCACCATGGAGGAGTTTACCGAAAACCCCGACACCATCGACATGTCCTACCCAGCTCGCAGGCTGAAGGAAAGGTGGGGCGTCTGCGGGCCGTGCTGGTCGGTGTCGACCGCATGCTCTTCGTCCGCCAAGGTCTTCGCCTCCGCGCGCAGGCTTCTCGATGGCGGAATCTGCGATGCTGTCGTGGTCGGCGGCGCGGACGCCTTTACGCGAACGGTGGTTGAGGGCTTCCACGCCCTTGGCGCGCTCTCGCCGGGACTGGCGCGCCCGCTTGCGCCGGACCGCGACGGCATCAACCTCGGCGAAGGCGCGGCGTTCTTCCTCATGCGCCGCGGCGGCAAGCCGAATGGCGAGAGTCCTTCGGTCGAGCTTCTTGGAGTCGGCGAGAGCTCCGACGCCTACCACATGACGGCGCCAGACCCCGAAGGACGCGGCGCGGAGGCCGCCATGCGCATGGCGCTCGAGGATGCGGGGCTCTCCGCCAAGGCAATCGACTTCGTAAATCTCCACGGAACGGGCACTCGCCAGAACGACGACATGGAGTGCAAGGCCGTGCGCAGGGTCTTTGGCGGCACCGAGCCGCAGCCGGATGAATCTCCTGCCGCGGGGCTCGCCGTAAAGGCGTTTTCCACGAAGGGGCTTACCGGCCACTGCCTCGGCGCGGCTGGCGCGGTAGAGGCCGCGCTTTGCTGGATTCAGCTGAGCCGCAGCCCTGCGACTTGCCTTTCGAATTCGTTCGCGTTCGGCGGCAGCAATGCATCTATCGTCCTCACGTCGCGCAATATTTGATATAATTCCACATAATGGACACGAAAGACGACATAGAGAATCTGCTTCCGCACAGGCCGCCGATGGTCCTGTTGGCGCAAGCGCTTCAGTCGGGCGACCTGGGGACGGCCGAGGCCGTCATCGACACGTCCGACAAATGCGTCTTCTTCGACCGTGCGATCGACGGCGTTCCATCGTGCGTGGCGATCGAGTACATGGCGCAGACCATGGCGCTAGCCGTCGGGCGGGAAAGGCGGAGATGCAACCTCGCGCCCGCGATAGGGTTTGTCCTCGGGTCGCGCAGGCTTGAGAT
>JBGUVV010000074.1:0-8204 GCA_045220525.1 Kiritimatiellia bacterium | reverse complement strand
CCGTCTGGCCGTTATTGAGATAGTGGTTCACCACTACGGCGCAGTTGTCGGCGACGACCATCTTCTTGAAGAAGCCCCAGAGCATCTGGCGGCAGCCCCTGACGGCGTCCGCGTAGTCGAAGCGCCGCTCCGACAGGAACTGCGGCAGCAGGTTCGTCGCGCGCTCGATCGGGCCCGCCACGAGCTGCGGGAAGAACGATATGAACGCGAAGAACGCGAACGGGTCGCGCGTCGGGCGCATCGCGCGCCTGTACACGTCTATCGTGTAGCTGAGCGCCTGGAACGTGTAGAAGCTGATGCCCACCGGCAGGATTATCCTGAGGGACGTGACGTTGGGCTCGAAGCCGACCGCCTCCAGGAGCGCCACGGCGGAGTCGAGGAAGAAGTTGTAGTACTTGAAGTACCCGAGTATGCCGAGGTTGACGACGAGCGACACCGTCAAAAGCGCCTTCGACGGCCTCTTCTCCCACCGCCCAAGCTCGACGAGCCCCACGACGTACGACCATGCGCTCGTGAACGCGATGAGCACGAGGAACCGCCAGTCCCACCAGCCGTAGAACACGTAGCTGGCGGCGACGACCAGCAGGTTCTGGAGCCGCAGGTGCCCGCGCAGGGTCCAGTAGGCCAGCCACACGGCCGGCAGAAAGATGGCGAATTCTATAGAGTTGAAAAGCATATGGTCCGTGCTCCTATCATATGTTTGCCGTATATCGGGCATCGCCCTGCTTCCATGTGATGCCATGCTTGACGACTCTTGCCGGATTCCCGGCAATCGCGCAATGCGCCTCCTTGAACCAGCCAGAAACGACACTTCCCCATCCGACTATGCAATCGTCAGGGATGTGGCTGTTTTTCAATATCACGGCATTGGTTCCTATCCAACAGTGTTCGCCAATCGACAGTTCGCCAACTCTGTTAATGGGGGTTTCTCCGCCAAGCGCATACACTGGGTGTGCATCCGTATGAAACAAGGTAACGCCATTGGCAATCATGCTGTCAGAGCCGATTCGCACCGAGGCGTTGGAATTGCATATCTGTATGTTCCCCGATTCGATGCTTACATTCTCGCCTATGCAGATTGCGCATCCTTTCACAGACCCGAAGTTTGCATGGTCAACACCAATTGACAGCTGCGTTCCGTAGCAAGTTGTGAACCCCGCCCCGATATGCACTCGACAGTTGTCGCCAAATATACTGACGTGCACTATTCCCTTGCCTTGTCGCAGTCGTTCAATACTCACAGTATTGCCGACACCAGAAATCCTAATGTCCAATCGGGGCCAATCGTGCGAATCGACAGTGACTTCGTTGCCATAATAACGCCCACGCGAACGAGCCATCCTGGCCATGTTGCGAGCATAGGCCCGACGTCGCTTTGTCAGGACGTTCGAAAGAAACGCGTACCAAAGCCATTTCATAATGCCCCCCCAAGACGCCTCCTCACCATGTACTTGTTGAGATGGGCCCCAAGAACATAAAGGGGGCGAAGCATCTTGTAACGCTTGCGAGAAAGCATCCCCTTCTGCATCGCCGCGAACAAACCGCGACAATACCACCGGCTAAACGCCCGCCTGAGGCTTTCGCTTCTGGCGATGGCGGCTGCCAAGCCCTTCTGCGCATCGCCAGAGACCTCTAGCGCAATCTTGATCCACCTTATCACCAACAGATCGGAGAACGCCTCAAACGCCGTGTTGAACGACCATTTGAAAACGTGCATGCACAGATATATCTTCAGGAAGTCTCCGTCCATCAGGGAACGGGCGCCTACCGAACATGTAATACCTCCGCCGTTCATCCGATAGACCGAGCACCTCTCTCCGAGAAAACAGACGTCCGCAACTGCCGCCACAGTCATCATGAGCGTCACGTCCTCCTGCTTGAGCTTCCAAAGGAAAGCATCTTCGAATTCCTCCCGCGCCCTCGCCATCGCCGAGCGTCGAACGAGATGCGTGGACGTGTGGAGATTCTGGAGATAGAAACCTCTGTCGCCCCTTGCAAACATCAATCGCCAGCAAAACTCCCTGCTGGAGAAAAACTCGGCCGGCGCCCTGGATGGCTCGTACCGGCTGTAGTATCCGCTGAACTCATAGTATATGTCATTGCCGCCGAAGCATATTCCGGCCGTCGGATGCCGGCGCATGAGATCCACCTGCTTCTGCAGTTTTAGCGGATTCACCCAATAGTCATCGCCTTCGCATATGGCAACAAACTCGCCTCGACAAGCCGCCCGAGCGCGGTCCCCATTTCTACCCATTCCCACGTTCTCTTCCGACCACAGTACGCGAATCCTGTCCGGATACCGCGCCTGGTTCTCAAAGCAGATTCTACGCGTACCATCAGTCGAACAGTCCTCGGCTATGACGAGTTCGTATTCGAAGTCCGTCCTCTGTTCCATCACGCCGTCAATGGCCTGCTGCAGATACTTCTCGTGGTTGTAGGCCAGCATGTAGACGGAGACAACGGGATGCCGGCATAGCAATTGCTTATCGCTCGTCTCAATGTGCGGAATCGCGGGCCCAAGCACCTTGTCCATCAAGGGCTCGCCTCGAATTCCTTCCAGCTTCCCCTTAAGTTCTTTGTCGATTCTCATTTTGGTCCCCCTGCCCTGTTCATTTGCCCCTGAATTGCTTCATGACCCTTTTTATCAGCTTTCCCGGATGTGTCAGGCCGTAGATGTTGCGCGCCTTGACGGCGCGGCGGCGGATGTTCGTCTGGTAGCCGTAGTCGTTGAGACGTCGGGCCTCGGCGAGCGGACGGTCGAATATGCCGCGCAGGAAGTCCGCGAGCCTCCGCTCGTGCCATTCGAAGGGGTGCACGAACGTCGGCGCGGCGAGCTTCGCAAGGTAGGCGTCGTCGTCCCTGTCGAGCGCCACAATCTCCTCGACCGCGCGCTCCACGTCGTCGCGCGAGGCCACGCGCACCATGCAGCCGGGATTGAAGTCGTCCGCTATGCGAGGGTTCCCGTAGTATACCGGGACGCTGCCTACCGAGAGCGGCTCCATCACCTTCTCGGTCGTGTACCCTGGGACAACGGAGTTCTCGAAGGCCATGTTGAACTTGTACTTCGAGATGAAGTCGTACTTGTCGGCAACGGGGCCGCCGACGTTGTTGAACATCCTGCCGCCCGATGCAACGGGCTTGTATTGGGAAAGGCGCCTAAAGAACTCGACGCGCATCGGATCGCCGTCTGGATTAGAGACGACGAAAGAGCAGAAGCCGCGGCGCAACATCTTCTCCGGATCGGCATTTGCGCCATCGCGCGAGCAGAGGTTCTGAAAAGAGTCGTAGAATACATAGAGCGGAACGCGCAAATACCTGTCACCGAAGGAGATGTCGTCAAACCCGACTGCGTAGTCGAAGAGGTTGAAGTCGGGGCAGTAGCTCTCGCCGATGAATACGATCTTCACGGCGTCTGGATAGTCGAGGTGCTCTGACCCGAGGCCACCGTCAATCAAGTATTCTGGCGAGCGCTCCACTACCTCGACATCGTAGAACTGGCGAAGAATCCTGTGAGCCAGGATCTCATCCGGTTTTCTCCCGTAGTAGTCCGTAAACTTGACCTTGACCTTTTTCATCTCATACTCCACAGCCTGGCCCTCGCCCTGAGGGAAAGCGCCGAAACGAGTTCTGGATATTCTGCCACAAGCTCGTCGTGGCCGCGAAGGAACGCATCCCTGACCGTGCGGTCGCCAGATTTGCGAGCCTGGCCTATCGTAGAGGAGTGTCCGTCTCCCGCCTGGCGCAGCGCAAAGCGCCTAAGACGCAAGTCCGTCTGCCTGCGCGACGTCTCCAGGGCCATCTTGACGACGGCCAGCGAATCCTTGACCTTGCGCTCTGTGAACGGCGAACGGACCAGCGACGACGCCCCGCCGTTCGTGCAATAGACATAGCATGGCGCCTCGACTGCGGCGAATTCGCCGACTTCGCAGAGGATATCGGTCGTCACCGGAAAGTCCTCGTATATCGTAGCGGGATAGCGCCGCGTACGGAACAAGTCGGCGCGGTAGAGCTTGTTGCAGGAACTGTACTGCACCTTCTTCCCCGCAATCCACGGCGAGGGGCGCGTCTTCCATGCATGGCTGCGGGGACACGCGTCCGGGCCCTTGTTCTTGCAAAACGAAGTAGAGACGACAAGCGCCGCGCCAGACTCGCAGGCGACTGACGAGAAGACCCCTATTGCATCCTGCGGAATCCAGTCGTCTGAATCTACGAACATAACGTAGTCGCCCGTCATCGCGTCAAGCCCTGCATTGCGCGCGGAGCCAAGGCCACCGTTCGCCTTCTCTACGACCTTCACGCGGTCGGCATAGCGGGCGAGAACCGCGGCGGAGCTGTCCGTAGAGCCGTCGTTTACGCATATGACTTCGACGTCGTGCCCCTCGGCCGCCGCAAGTACTGAGTCGAGGCAACGGGCGAGATACCGTTCGACATTGTACACGGGGATGACGACAGATATCATTTTTCGTAGCATCCCCTTGACTTCATGTCGTTGAAACGGGCGGCGTTCCTGTGGGAAAACACCTTGGCGGGATTGCCGCCGGCAATGGCCATCGACGGGATCATCCCGTGGACAACAGCTCCTGCCTGAATGATCGCCCCTTCGCCAATGACCGCCCCAGGAAGGATTGTCGCTCTCTGCCCTATCCACACAAAGTCGCCAATTAAAACAGGCTTCTCATGGGATTCATCCCCATACGGAATTCTGACGCCGTCGTCATAATCGTGGTTTTGGTTTAGGATTAAGACTTCCGGGGCAATATGGACGTTTCTTCCGATGGTCACAGCACCATCTCCCGGGACGCAAAGTCCGCATATCACGGAGAAGTCGCCAATCGTAGTCCGGCGATTCACCCGCGTCGGGCCGACAAAATCTACGCCTCTGCCCACCTTGCCCCGTCTACGCGCCTGATGCCCATACACGTGGTTTTTTGCAGAATGCCACAGCCTTCGCCGAACTGAACGAGCAGGAACTAGCGACAACATCAGACGCAGCAATCGCAGCAACAACGGCATGTCATTATTCATTGTCTGGCTCCTCGTTCAAATGGCCTTTGCCGAGCAGGCACGCCAACCAACACGCCGCGCTCGCTTGACCGCACGACAACGGCGCCGGCCCCTACGACAACGTCGTCTCCAAGATTGATATCCGGCATAACGACCGCACCGATTCCGACAAAAACGCGCATCCCAAGCCGAACACGCCCTGCAAGCTGAACTCCCGGCGAAATAGTCGAGCCCTCTCCTATCACGTTGTCGTGATTGATGACGGCGGCCACATTCACCATCACGTGACGCGACAGCGATATGTCGTTGGTCAGCGCCGCATGAGGGCAAATCACGCAACCATCGGCCAGCCTGACGTTCTTGCCGATATATGCGGCATGGTGGACGACCGTCGTGAATTTTGCACCACGGGCCTCCAGCATGGCAGCATATTTCATCTTCATCGCCGGATCTCCCGTCGCGCTGACGAAAACGTCGCCGTCCGCAATTCTGTAGCTGTCCGGAGAGCCAATTAGCGGGGGATATCCGATGAAGCCCGCCAATATGTCCGAACGCGTGTCAAGAAACCCCTTGACCCTCATTCCGCATTCCTCGGCATACGAACTCACCTCCCGTCCCAATGCCGACGCGCCGATGATTACCAATTGCTTCATTCCGCCCCCTCCTTCGGATTGTCGACCTACAAACGGGCGAGTTCCATCACATTGCGGGCTATTGCTCGAACATCATCCAACGACAGATCATAGTAAGTCGGCAGAGTCAGCACGCGCGATGCGATATCCTCAGCTATCGGACAGGTTCCACGCCCATACCGATATGGCGCGAAATCAGTCAGGACGGGATAGAAGTACCGACGCGAATAGACATTGCAGGCCTTGAGCCCGTTGTATACCCGATCGCGCGTCGCTGCGGAGTCGAACAAAACCGGCACGTAGGCCTTGTTGGCCGAATGCGGAACGAGCGTCACCGACGACGGCCCGCTGGCAAACTCATCGGCATAGGCTTCGTATATCCGCCTCCGTGCAGCCAGCAAATCGTCGATGCGATCGAGGCAAAGACAGCCCATGAGGGCTTGAAGTTCGTTCATCTTGCCATTCGTGCCGACATCCGTGCACTCAGTCTCCGATTCTATCGCGAAGTTTCGCAGGTTAAACAGTTTATGCTGCAGCGCAGGATCCCTAAAAACGAGCAGCCCGCCTTCGCAACTGTGGAAAAGCTTGGTGGGATGAAAAGAAAACATGCTGACATCGCCCCATTCCGGACCGACGCCCTCGGTCTTGCGCGTCTTCGCATTGATAACGCCAAACGCATGCGCCGCGTCATAGATTACCGGTACGCCGTATCGCCTTGAAAGAGCATCGAACGCAGCGGTGTCGCACATTCCACCGTAAACATGGACCGGAACTATCGCTCTTGTTCTGGGGGTAATGAGTTTCTCGACAACGTCCGGGTCAAGGCACATCGTAGACGGATCAATGTCGGCAAAAACCGGCGTGGCTCCAACGCGACGAAGCGCATGCGACGTGGCCACAAACGTAAACGGCGTCGTTATGACGTCTCCGCCACAGAGCTCCATGGCCTGATAGGCGACTTCCAACGCCACCGTGCCGTTGACAAAAAGAGCGATGTTCTCGTCTGAAACGCCAAGATATTCAGCCAGCCGCGAATGAAATCGCTGCACTATCGGCCCATTGTTGGTCAACCACTGGTTTCTCCATATCTCCTCGCATCCCTTCCGGAATTCATCTATTTCGGGGAGATAAGGTCTTGTCACTAATATTGGATTGGCAAATCTTTGCATTGCATTTCCCCTCGTCAGGTCAAGAAGACAAGAGCCTGTGCCATGCGATACCACCCGCGTACGCAGGCCCACCACGCCAGTCGCTGCACGGGATTGAGCCCAACCGGGCGGAACCGGCTCTCCAATGCCAACTTGCGAAGCGCTTTCCCAGATTCCAGAAACAGCATCCTCCGCAACGAGGAGTCGTGGTTTTTCTTCAGGTTCTTCCGTATGCACATGCGAAAAGCGTCCTTCGACAGCTCCATCCTGAAATCCATTTCCCTGTCATGCGGTATCCGTCCACGATTCAAGAACAATTCGCAAGACAAGCGAATACGCTCAAGCGACGAACGTACGTATTTCGTGTAGTTCACCTTGCTCGTCGCCGAACGAGGATTCCATCGATACGCATAAAGACCTATGTCGACCAGCACCTTCTTGCGGATAGCGGCATTGACTTCATATCCAAAAAAGAAGTCGCCCTCATATTCCAGCCCAGGACGCATCCTGATTCCGGCGACAGCAGACCTCCGGTACAGCTTGTTCCATCTCAATATCCACGCGCCAGGCGCGGTTTTGCGCAATTGGAAGACCGACATGTCCGAAATGACGCTCCTGCCATAGTCGCCGACTTCCGGCAATCCCTGCGGACAGACGGCGTCTGCCGAAACGTGCACGGCCCCGCACTCGACGACATCCGCGCCCGTATGTTCCATTTCCTCGGCAAGGACCTCCACCATCTTCGGATGTACGTAATCGTCGCAATCTACCATCACATACGCGTTAAACGACTCGGGAAGATCGTCTAAAAGGCGATTGATCGTCGGTACCGCACCATGATTTTCCCAAGCCTTGACGTGTATGCTGCGCGGATAGTCCCTTTCATACCGCCGAAGGATCTCCAAGGCGCCGTCGGTCGAACCATCGTCGTGGCAGAAGGCTTCAACGCCCGGATACGTCTGCGCTAGAATGGAATCCAGGCATTGCGCAAGGTATTCCGCGGAGTTGTACACCGGCACCAGTGCTGCGACTTTCAGCGCCATGTCCTCTACTGCCCCTCCCACAACTTCCTGACCCACGGACAGGGCAGCGTCCACCCGTCGATATGCTTCGAGCCCCTGAAGCCCTCTATCGCCTGGGTGGGAGTGGGAAAGCCGTGAAAGCACAGGATGTGCGTATCCTTCTTCATCCGCGGAACGAGAAAATGGTTGAGAGGCCAAGGCCACGTGCAGCTGCGCTTAAACGACCGCACGAAATTCTCCGGCCAGAAGTTGACCTTGTCGAACCCGACGGCATGCGTCATGTATTCCTGCTCGGTGCCGTATATCTCGGGGTTCATAGCGTCGTCCGGCTCGCTCTTGAACTTCTCGTAGATGTAGTGGCTCTTCGGTCCCGCGTCGAACCGGAAGCAGCTTGAGTT
>JBGUVV010000073.1:0-2731 GCA_045220525.1 Kiritimatiellia bacterium | reverse complement strand
ATGCCGTGCCTCTTGTTGTGGCGCTCCATTCCTGGGGTGCAAGCTGCCACTGGAACTCGCCAGGCGAGATGGTTCTCGGATATTGCCGCAAGAAGGGCTGGGCCATGGTCTATCCGAACTATCGTGGGCCCAACGTCCGCCCGGAGGCTTGCGGAAGCGACCTCGCCGTGCAGGACATCATTGACGCGGTTGAATGGGCCAAGGCCGTGCGGAAGATCGATGCCAGTCGCATATACATCATCGGCGGTTCTGGCGGCGGGCATATGACGCTTCTGATGGCAGGGCGGCATCCAGAGGTCTTCGCCGGCGCGGCAGCGTTCTGCCCGATTACGGATCTCAAGCGGTGGCATGCCGATTCGCTTGTTCGAAAAAACGAGTATGCCGAGAAAATGGAGAAAAGCTGCGGAGGCACTCCCTCGGAACATCCTGAAGAATACTCCATGCGCTCGCCTCTTACCCATCTTCACAGGGCGTGTGCTGCAGGACTTCCCGTCTATGTCGCGACTGGTATACACGACGGACACAGGGGGTCTGTCCCCGTCGGGCATTCAATCCGCGCGTTCAACGCGCTGGCAGACGAGAAGGACCGCATCTCCGAAGACGATATCGCGTTTATCGAGGCCAACGAGGCAATGCCGGAGCGCCTGGCCTTCAAGGGCGAGGATCCGTTCTACGCGAAGCACAACAGAGTGCACCTTCGCGCGACCTCTGCCGCCGTGCGGCTGACGATCTTCGAGGGCGGGCACTCGGGCAACTATCCGGCGGGACTCGACTTCCTCTCTCGCCAGAGGCGCGGAAAGCCGACCGACTTCACCTTGCCCGCGACCGCCGAGGCCGGAAGCGTCGAGTCTATTACAAGATAGGCGACGGCCTGAATTGCCGCGTCATTCCCATTCGATTGTCGCAGGCGGCTTCGAGGATATGTCGTAGACGACGCGGTTGATGCCGCGCACCTCGTTGATTATCCTGCTTGAAATCGTGGCGAGCGTGTCGTACGGGAGACGCGTCCAGTCCGCCGTCATTGCGTCTATCGACGTCACCGACCTTACTGCGCATGTGTATTCGTAGGTGCGCTGGTCGCCCATCACGCCGACGGAACGGCAGGGGAGGAGAACTGCAAACGTCTGCCATATGTTCTTCGACTCGGGGAGCTTTCCGACCTCTTCTCGCACTCTCGCGTCCGCCTCCTGCAGCAGGCGGACTTTCTCCTCCGAGATTTCGCCGAGGATGCGGACGCCAAGTCCTGGCCCGGGGAAGGGCTGGCGGTCGATAAGCGCGCTGTCCATGCCGAGGAGCCGCCCGACGCGGCGGACTTCGTCCTTGAAGAGGTCGCGGAGCGGCTCTACGAGCGTGAACTTGAGGTCTGGCGGCAGGCCTCCTACGTTGTGGTGGCTCTTGATCGTCTGCGACGGGCCGTTCTTTGAGCTTGAGCTTTCAATGACATCAGGGTATATCGTCCCCTGCGCGAGGAACTTGCAGTCCTTGAACTTCCTCGCCTCCTCGGCGAAGACATCTATGAATTCCTTGCCGATGATCTTGCGCTTTTTTTCTGGGTCTTCAACTCCCTTCAGCGCGGCGTAGAACCGCTGGGCGGCCCTCGCGACGTGCAGGTCGAGCCCGAGCTTTGTCTTGAACATCGCTTCGACTTCGGCGGCTTCGTTCAGCCTGAGAAGCCCGTTGTCCACGAATATGCAGTGGAGCCTGCGCCCGATGGCCTTGTCGAGAAGGACGGCCACCACCGACGAATCGACGCCGCCGGAGAGGCCGAGGACTACCTCCTCGTCGCCTATTTTCCTTCGAAGGGCTTCCACGGTCTCTTCAATCCATGCGTCCATGCTCCAGTCGGCGCGGCAGTCGCAGACGCCGAAGACGAAATTGCGGAGAATCTGCTCGCCGCATTGCGTGTGGACGACTTCTGGATGGAACTGCAGCGCGTATAGGCTTCTCTCTTCGTTGCATATCGCGGCGAACGGGCAGTTTGCGCTCTTGGCCGCCGCCCTGAATCCGTCTGGGAGCTTTGCCACGAGGTCGCCGTGGCTCATCCACACGGTTGACTTCTCGGGTAGGCCGACAAAGAGGCGGCTCTTTTCGGCGACCTCGATTTCCGTCTTGCCGTATTCACGCTCCTTCCCGTGCTCAACCTTGCCGCCGAGCGTCTGGCACATGAGCTGCATTCCGTAGCATATCCCCAAGACTGGCGTTCCAAGTTTGAATATCTCAGGGTCTATCGATGGCGCACCCGGTTCGAATACGCTGTTGGGTCCTCCCGAAAGTATGATGCCGCGAGGGTTTGCCGCGCGAAGGGCCGCGGCGCTTGTCGTAAAGGGCAGTATCTCAGAATATACGTGCTGCTCCCTTATGCGCCTTGCGATGAGCTGAGTGTACTGCGAACCGTAGTCGAGGATGGCTATCAAGTCGCACTTCTTGGATTTGTCTGTCATGTGTTTGTTTTCCTTGTGTCCTATATTCCCTTTGTCGGCTCTACTTTCGCGAAGCGCGGCCTTGCTTCCTGCCATGCGGAAAGGATCGCCTTCGTCTTTGGCGAGTGAGTGCGCTTTTCGTGTTCGCGGAGAAGGGCTATGAGAGCTGCCTCGTCTTCGGAGCCGGCTTCCACTGGAAGAAGGTCGACGGAGTCGAGGTTGCAGTTTAAGTCGAGCGTGGCCGTCTCGTCGTATGCGTAGGCGACGCCGCCGGTCATTCCTGCCGCGAAGTTGACGCCGACAGGCCCGAG
>JBGUVV010000072.1:0-10637 GCA_045220525.1 Kiritimatiellia bacterium | reverse complement strand
CTCGGCGACGCGTCCAAGGCGCGGCGCGAGCTTGGCTGGGAGCCGAAGGTGAAGTTCAAGGACCTCGTCGCAATGATGGTCGATGCGGATCTTGATCTTGCCCGCAGGGAGCTTGCGGTCAAGGAGGCGATATGATGAAGGTATATGTCGCCGGCCATCGCGGCATGGTCGGGTCGGCCATCTGCCGGGCGCTCTCTTCTCCGGAAAGCCCCCTGGGGCCGTGCGAAATCCTCACGCGGACGCATTCGGAGTTGGACCTACTGGATCCTGCGTCCGTAAGGGCGTTCTACGAGGCGGAGCGCCCGGACGTCGCCGTCATCGCTGCCGCACGCGTCGGCGGGATCGGCGCCAACGCCGCCGCCAACTCGCTCTTCCTCTACGAGAACGCCATGATCGCAATGAACACTGTGTGGGGCGCGGCGCAGGCGGGCGTGAAGAGGCTGCTTTTCCTCGGCTCGACCTGCATCTACCCTCGCATGGCGCCGCAGCCGATTCCTGAAGACGCGCTTCTTTCAGGTCCGCTGGAGAAGACAAACGAGGGGTACGCGCTCGCCAAGATCGCGGGCCTCAGACTTTGCGGGTTCTTGCGCCGCGAGAAGGGGCTTCTCTACCACTCGCTCATGCCGACCAATCTCTACGGTCCGGGCGACAACTACGACATCGAGCACGGCCATGTGCTGCCGACGCTGATAAGGAAGTTCGAGACTGCGGAAGGTTCGGTGCGGCTCTGGGGCACGGGCTCCGCGATAAGGGAGTTCCTGCACGTTGACGACCTTGCCTCGGCCTGCCTCTTTGCGCTTTCCCTGGATAACCCTCCGGACGTCATGAACGTCGGTTCCGGCGAGGAAGTGACCATCCGCGAGCTTGCCGAGGCCGTGAAGCGCGCAACCGGCTCGTCGGCGCAGATTGAGTGGGACTCGTCCAAGCCGGACGGCACGCCGAGGAAGCTTTGCGACACTTCTCTCATCCGCTCGCTCGGCTGGAAGCCAAGGATCTCGCTTGAGGAGGGGCTCGCCGCGACGGTCGCGTCTTACCGCGCCGAAGTCGCCGCGGGAACCGTGCGGCTCGGCGGGCGAGGCGGCTGATTTTGTGCGAGAGGTAGAAAATTGTGATCGGAGCGCATCTTAAGCTTGAAGTGCATGGCGCATCGCATGCGAAGGCGATGACGTTCTCGCTCGAGAACTTTCCGGCGGGGCTTAAAGTGGACGATGGGAAAATCGCCGAGTTCATGGAACGCCGCGCGCCAGGACGCGACAAGCTTTCCACTGCTCGGCGCGAGACCGACGAAGTCGTGTGGCGCGGCGGATTTGCCGCGGACGGAACGACTACGGGCGAGACTATCGTTGGCGAAATCGCAAACCGCGACATGCGCCCAGGCGACTATGGCGCGGAGCGCACGATTCCGCGCCCGGGACATGCGGACTTCGGACAGTGGATCGAAATGGGACGCATCCCAACTGGCGGCGGCAAGAACTCTGGCCGACTCACCGCGCCTCTTTGCGCGGCGGGCGCGCTGTGCCTTCTGGAGCTTGCGCGGCGCGGCATTTACGTGGATGCGGCAGTCGACTCTGTCCGCGGCAAAACGGTCGCGCACGAAATGATCTCCGAAATAGAGCGCGCGAAGAAGATGGGCGATTCTGTCGGCGGGACGATTTTGTGTTCTGTGTACGGAATTCCCCCTGGCCTGGGCGGTCCTCTCTTCGAGGGGCTTGAGTCTGGCATTTCCGCCGCCTTGTTTGGCATCCCCGGCGTGAAGAGTGTCGCCTTTGGCTGCCGCGACGACCAAATGTCGTCGATGCGCGGCTCTGCCTACAATGACGCTTTTGTCGTCAAGAACGGCCTCGTGGGATCTTCGACGAGGCAGGGCGGAATCATGGGCGGACGCACATACGGTATGCCTGTCATGTTCACTGTCGCGATGCGTCCGACGCCGACAGTGTTCAAACCACAGGTGTCTGTGGATCTTGCGACGATGAAGCCGGCGAAGTGCGTGATGAAGGGGCGGCACGATCCGAGTATCGTGCGCCGCGCAGTGCCTGTTGTCGAAGCTGTCACGGCGTTTGCCGTTCTCGACGCGATCCTCGCGGAAGAGTCGGAGCATTCGAAGATATGCCTGACGCTCACCGGAAAGACTCTTGAAGAGGACATCGAGCAGTACAGATCGCAGCGCTACTTCACGGACATGGTGGAGCTTCGAGTCGATTTGCTCAAGAAGAGCGAGCGCGCGAAGGTAGCGGAGTTCCCGAAGATGCTCGCAAAGGAGGCGATGTGGAAGGTGCCGATTGTGCTGACGTTCCGCAAGCAATGCGACGGCGGCGCGTTCGAGGGGAGGGAAGAGGAGAGAGTTAAGTTTTTCGAGAAAATATTTTCTGCCGGAAAGTTTAGCCGTGTAGAACATGTAGAACGTGTAGAAACTCTACATGACCTACATGTTCTGCATGGTTCAAAAATCGGATTTGAGTATGTTGATTTTGAGGAGGGGTTTGGTGGTGAAAAGCTTTTGAAGCTTGCGCATTCGGCAGGGGCGAAGGTTGTCAGGTCGCTTCATAAGTTTGACGGTCCCGTGAAGAACCTCGCGGCGAAGCTGCGCGAGCTTGGCAAGAGCGGCGACATTGCCAAAGTCGCGTTCATGCCTCGCAACCTGCGCGATGTATCCAAGCTTTTTGACCTCGTTCTCCGTTCCCCGTTCCTCGTTCCCCACGTTGTTTGCGCAATGGGCCTAACAGGCTTTCCGACGCGCGCGCTTGCGGGGCGGCTTGGGTCTCTTTGGACGTATGCGTCAGTCGGCGGGCTTTCCGAGCTCGGCCACGTAACGCCTTTTGATCTTGTTCGCGACTATCGATTCCGTTCCGTCACAAAGGACGCGGCGCTTTACGGCGTCACCGGCTGGCCGCTCAAGAAGACGCGCTCGCCCGAAATCAATAATGCGGCGTTTGCGGCGGAAGACCAAGACGCGGTGATGGTGCCGTTCCCTGCGAAGACGGCAAGGGAGGCGTTCGCCTTCATGAAGGCGATGGGCATGAAGGGCATGGCGGTTACGATTCCGCACAAGCGCGGAATCATGCCGCTCTTGGACCGCATAGACTCTTTTGCTCGCAAGGTCGGCGCCGTCAACACCGTTGTCAGAGAAGGAAATAGGCTTGTCGGCTACAACACCGACGTCAAGGGATTTGCCGAGGCGCTTGTGGCGTTCGCGGGAGAGTTGCGCGGTCGCAAGGTCGCGCTCCTTGGCGACGGCGGCGCGGCGCAGGCGGTGAAGGTTGCGCTGAAGACCCTTGGCGCGCGCTTCAAGGTCTTCCACCGCGAGACGCCTCCGCAGGGGTTTGACGTCATCGTGAACGCGACACCCGTCGATCCAATCCCCGACTACGAGTTTACCGGGCGCGAGCTCGTCTATGACCTCGTTTATGTTCCAGAGGTGACGCCGCTCATGGCAAGGGCCGCAGCCGCAGGGTGCCGCGTGGAGAACGGGTTTTCAATGCTTCAGGCCCAGGCTGCAGAGCAAAGGAGAATATGGGGCGTATGATTTTTCTATATGGAGCGCCTGCTTCCGGCAAGACGACGCTCGGTAGGCGTCTCGCCGCCGCGCTTGGCTGCTGCTTTGCAGATCTTGACGAAGAAATAGTGAAGGCGGCGGGTAAGGCCGTTCCTCAAATATTCGCAGAGTCCGGAGAGGCGGGATTCCGTGAAATCGAGTCGCGCACTCTTGAAGCCGTTGTCGCTGATTTAAGAGGCAGAGGGATGGCTATCGTGTCGCTCGGTGGCGGAACTCTCCTTCGTCAAGGCAACAGGGCGCTTTGCGAATCTGCTGGAACGGTGATATGCCTTGAGACTCCTTCTGAGGAAGAGCTTGCGCGAAGAATCGGCAAGACGCCCGGCAGCCGCCCCCTCGGCGACCGCGCACGAGAGAGGGCGGACCACTATGCGTCTTTTGGCAGCAGGATCGCCGCGACCTTCGACCTTGAAAACTCGTTGGTCGTAGTCGGCAAGGGAATCTCAGGTGCGCTTCTCTGCGGAACGCCCTATGTCGCGGACTCGAATGTCGCGGCATTGTGGGCGGAACGCCTTGGCACGACACCTCTTGATGTGATTCCGTCGGGAGAGGAGCACAAGACGATATCGACCGTGACTGGCCTTTGGAGCGCTTTCGCCGGGGCGGGCCTCGGGCGGAACGACGTTGTCGCGGCAGTCGGAGGCGGCGTCACAGGCGATCTCACCGGCTTTGCCGCCGCGACGTTCATGCGCGGCATTGCGTGGATGAACTTCCCGACGACTCTCCTTGCGATGGTTGACGCCTCCACAGGTGGAAAGACGGGCTGCGACCTTCCGGAGGGAAAGAACCTCGCAGGCGCGTTCCATTCACCGAGGCTTGTCGCCATCGACGCAGACTTCCTCTCGACCCTGCCGCAGGAAACGCTTTCGTGCGGAAGGGCGGAAATGGTAAAGCACGAGATAATTGGCGGCGTCTTGACGCATTCCAAAGGTGCTGCATCCGCGATTCCGTCTCCTGCGGAGCTTGCCGCAAACCTTTCCGTCAAGGTCGGGATTGTCAAGGAAGATCCGTTTGAGCGGAAGGGGCGCAGGATTCTCCTGAACTGCGGCCACACTGTCGCGCATGCAGTGGAGACGCTTACTGACTACCGCGTGCCGCATGGCGCGGCAGTTGCGATAGGGTGCGTCGAGGAGGCGAAGCTCGCTGTGCGTCTCGGCCTTGCGCCGAAAGGATGGCCGGAGGAGCTTGCCGCCCGCTTTTCTGCGTATGGGCTCAACCCCGGGCTCCCCGAGGGGCTCTCGCCGGAGAAACTTGTGCCAGTAATGAAGATGGACAAAAAGAGAAGCGGCGGCGTCGTCACGTTCGCGCTCCCGTGCGGATGGGGAGACGTGAGGGCGGTGCCGGTGGATTTCAGCGGAAAGGAAGTAGCTCCATGGTAACGATATCTCCTGGTGCGAGGCGTGGCCGTGTGACGGCTCCCAAGTCTAAGTCTCACGAGCATCGCCTGCTCATAGCGGATTTCCTCTCGGGCGACATCCGCAGGCTTGGCGCCTCAAGCGAGGACTCCGACGACATCCGGGCGACAAAGCGCTGTCTCCTTGCGCTCTCCGACGACGACGAGGCTCCTCTCCTTGATTGCGGGGAAAGCGGCTCCACGAGGCGCTTCCTCGCCCCTGTCGCGGCGGCGCTTGGAAAGAGGCCCGTGTGGAAGACGGCAGGTCGCCTTGCCTCGCGGCCCCAGGAAGACTACGACAGTCTTACCCCGGGGGAATTCCCCGTATCGGGCGACATATCTTCGCAGTTCGTGACGGGCCTTTTGTTTGCGCTGCCGCTTCTTGACGGCGATTCTCGCATCAGGTTCACGAGCCCCCTTGAGTCCGTAGGCTACGTCGATCTCACTCTTCGCGTCCTTCAGGGCGCGGGGATATCTGTAGAACGCACTGACGACGGATTTTTCGTCCCTGGGCGGCAGAAGTATTCGAGCCAACACGACGTTTCGCCGGAGGGGGACTGGTCTGGCGCGGCCTTCTGGTTTGCGATGAACTCTCTCGGAAGCGACGTGTCCGTCGAGGGCCTTGACTACCGTTCGCTCCAACCGGACCGTGCGGTGCGCGACTGCCTGAACACGCTGGGAGGCGCATTCCGCGGCGAGAAGATATTCTTCGACGTCTCCGGGTTCCCAGACATCTTCCCCGTCCTGACCGTAGTCGCGGCGGCCCATGACTGCATAACCACGTTCACCGGCGTGCGCAGGCTCAGGCTCAAGGAGTCGGACAGGACCGCCGCGATGGAGGATGTCCTCGGGCAGTTCGGCGTGAAGGTGCGCAATCTCGAAGGGGAGTTCGTCGTCGAGGGGCGCGAGGGGCCTTTCAAGGGCGGCTCGTTCCAGTCGTTTGGCGACCACCGCATAGCGATGTCCGTGGCAGTCGGGGCGACGGCCGCTTCTTCCGACGTGACCATCGACGACGAGACTTGCGCCGCGAAGTCGTATCCGACCTTCTTCTCGGAGCTCTCGGCCATGGCAATCGACGAGTCGAAGTCGGTCTAAAGGGGAATGGTTGCATGAAATCCATACATGAGATAGTCGATCTTGCAAGCGCATACTACGGAAGCGCAGTTCTTTTCGCCGCCGTTGACGCTGGTGTGTTCGAGAAAGTCGAAGCCGGAGCCCTCGACGTCTCCGAGCGCGGCATGAGGCTTCTTGCGGACGCATGCGTCGCGGAAGGGCTGCTCGTCAAGGAGAATGGGCGATACCTAAACACGCCCGCCTCCAAGGCGGCATTGATCCCCGGTGGCCCTGCGGACCTCACGAAGGCGATCCGCTACAACCGCGACGTGTATCCTGCATGGGGCAAGCTCGTCGAATTCGTCAAGACGGGGCGGCCGGTTGAGCGACCGGAGATCCATCTTGGGGAAAACCCCGAAAGGACGAAGGCGTTTGCGGCCGCGATGTTCGGGCGGGCGATGGGCATCGGGAAGGGCATCGTGCCGATGCTCGGCTCGCTTGAGGGGCGCGTCCTCGACCTTGCCGGCGGGCCAGGGGCCTACGCAATACTCGTCTGCCGCGCGAATCCGAAGGCGACCGTCGTAACCGTCGATCTGCCGGCAATCGCGGCAGAGGCGCGAGGATATGTCGCGATGGCCGGTCTTGAAGATCGCATAGAGTGTCGCGCAGGCGACTATCGCAGCGACGAATACGAGGCGGGCTCTTATGACGCAGTCACGATTTTCGGAGCTCTTCACCAGGAGTCGCCTGAGTCTGCCGTGGCGATCCTCGGCCGCGCCTTCAGGGCGCTTCGCCCGGGCGGGCGCGTGTTTGTCCTCGACATGATGACCGACTCGACGAGGACTGCTCCGAAGTTCTCCGCTCTCTTCGCCGTGAACATGGCGCTTACAACGGAGAATGGATGGGTCTTCTCGGACGGGGAGCTAAAGGACTGGATGCGCGAGGCCGGTTTCACCCCCGGCGAGACGCTTCAGGCGCCGCCGCCCATGCCGCACTGGCTCGTTTCGGGAACTAAGGCCTGATTATGGAAGACTGGCTCGATCTCAACCCCGACCCGTCGCACGTCCGCCGCGAGCGCGAGAAGGCGCGGGAGCTCAGGAAGAGCGACTGGTGGCGCGCTCTCGTCGCGAAGGGCGTGTGCCACTACTGCGGCAAACAGGTTGGAGCGGAGAACCTCACGCTCGACCACGTAGTTCCAGTCTCGCGCGGCGGGCGCTCCACTCGCGGAAACTGCGTTCCCTCCTGCCGCGACTGCAACGCAAAGAAAAAGGCCTACACCCCGGCAGAGCAGATTCTCGAGCGTCTTTTCCCTTCGTGATAGCGGCCGTGCCTCGGCCCTCATCTTGTTGATTGTGTCGCCGCCAAGAGTGGTATTTATGCTATAATACCACATGATGAGCGAAATAGACATTGAAAAACTGAACCGCATGTACGGAGCGCCGGGCCGGATCGTCTTCAAGGACGGGTTCGCCGGATGCCCGAACGTCGTCCTTGCCAACAAGTATGGCACGGCGGAAGTCGCGCTTTTCGGGGCATGCGTCCTTTCTTACAGGCCCACTGGCCACTCCAACGTCCTCTTCCGCCCTGCGAAGAAGGACGCGGAATACAGACCCGGCGAGTCATTCCACGGCGGCATCCCCGTCTGCTGGCCGCAGTTCGGCAACAGGTTCGACAAGAACCTGCCCCAGCACGGCTTCGCGCGGAAGTCGCTGTTCAAGGTCCGCAGCACCGAATATACCGAGGAGAAGACGGAGGTCGTCCTCTCCCTGACGTCCGACGCGAAGACCATGGAAACATGGTCGCACGCCTTCGACCTTGAAGTCGTCGTTTCCGTGACGATGAAGCTCAACGTCACGGTCAGGGTGAAGAACACAGGCGAGAGCCCCTTCGCGTTCAGCTGCGGACTCCACCCATACTTCCTTCTCAGGGAGCGCGACGGGGTTACGGTCCGCGGCCTCGACAAGCTCGAATACATCGATGCGAGCGGCGAGACCCTCGTGGAGGGCGTGCAGGAAGGCGACATAGCCTTGACGAAGGACTACGACCATGTCTTCAAGCTGCCGCCGGGCGCGGTGAAATCAGAGTTCGCGATTCTCGATTCCGGGCTTGGAAGGGCGATTGCGATTGCCGCGACAGGCAACACCAGGGCCGTCGTGTGGAATCCCGGGACGGCGTATGTCGTCGACGACCATACCGCGGAGGACTGGCGCAGGTTCGTCTGCGTCGAGCCGGTAAGCGACTGGCCGGGCGGCCGAACGCTCGAGGCCGGCGCGGAGTATGTGCTCGCCTTGGCAGTGCAGTGTCATTTAGAGGAAAAGAAAGGTAGTTGACAGATGATAGTTCCAGAAGACCTGAAGTATTGGTATGCGATTTCATGCCCGCGCACGGGCATAAGGTTCGACGAGCGCACGCTCGGGTTCCTCGACGCAGACGGCGACGGGCGCATCCGCTCCGAGGAGCTGGCCGCCGCGCTTGAGTTCCTGAAGTCGAAGGGCGTTTCCGGGGAGGACCTCAAGTCGCCCGACGAGGGGTGCGAGGCGAGCCTCGCCGACAACCTCTCGAAGCAGGCGGACCTCGCGAAGCTTGAGCCTTCCGCAGAGGAGAAGGCGGCCCTCGAAGCATGGGAGGCTCGCGGGAAGGCGCCGGAAGTCGCCGTCTGCGGCGACGCGACCGCCGCGGCTGACGCCGCCCTTGCGGCCGTCGAGAAGACGATTGACGATTTCTTCGCCCCTCCGGACGACATGCCGCTCGTGACCGACGAGCCTGACAAGGAGCTTCCGCTCAAGGACCATCTCAACCCCAAGCACCTCGAGGCGATACTCGATTTCGCCGACAAGTGCGTCTCGCCCGTCCTCGGGGAAGGGAAGACCGCCATTACGAGGATGGAATACAAGAAGCTCAAGGCGGCTTTCGCTCCGTATCGCGAATGGGTCGCGTCGAAGCCGGTAGTCAACGCGAAGGCCAAGGCCGCCCTCGAGGAAGAAGAGAAGCTCCTCAGGTTCAGGCTCTACCTCGGCGAGTTCCTCCGCAACTACGTCTCGATGGACACCCTCTACGAGGGCGCGAAGCCCGCGATATTCCAGACGGGCGTCCTTCGCATCGACGGCAAGGAGATGAACCTCTGCTTCCACGTCGAATCTGAGGCGGCGCACTCCGCGCTTGTGGCGAAGTCCAAGTGCTGCGTCTTGTACCTCAAGCTCTCACGTCCCGCCGACAAGGCGGAGCGCCTTGTGTGCGCGGTCGTGACAGCAGGCCGCATAGGTGGCCTCTACGTCGGCCGCAACGGAGTCTTCTACGACCGCGACGGAAAGAACTGGGAGGCGGTTGTGACGAAGGTAGTCGAGGCCGAGGTCTCCCTCGCCGAGGCGTTCTGGAGCCCGTGGCGCAAGCTTGGCGAGACGGTGTCCTCGATGGTCAAGAAGTTCTTCGCCGCGAAGCAGACCGCCGGCGCGCAGACCCTGTCCTCCGCAGCGTCCTCCCCGAAGGACGGCGCGCAGGCCGGAGGCGCGGCGATGGCGTCGAGCGTGGCGGCGATTGGAATCGGCATTGGAATGGTCGGCGCCGCGGCGGCCTCGCTCATGGCGGCCATTTCCAGCATGAGCGCCGTCCAGATCGCGGTCTCCGTAGTCGCGCTGGTGCTCGTGGTCTCCCTGCCGAGCGTGGTCCTTACTTGGTTCAACCTCCGCAGGCGCGACCTCGGGGCGATCCTCAATGCGAGCGGCTGGGCGATCAACCGCGAGATGCGCTTCTCGATGAAGCGTGCGCAGGGCTTTACGAAATGCGCGCGCCCGTCGTTCGCAAGCCGCATGGCGGTGGCGATTGCCGTCGCGGTGGTCGTCGTGGCCGCGGCAGTGTGGATGTTCCGCTCCGACTCGGCGAAATGCAGCGGAGGCGGCGATGTTGTCGTTCAACAAGAAAAAGCACAGGAGGCAAAGTAAAATGCACAAGGCAGAAAACGCGTTTGCGGCCGCAAGAAGCGGCTTCACCCTGGTAGAGCTCCTCGTAGTCGTGGCCATTCTCGGCATCCTCGGCACGATTGGACTTCAGGGCGTCACCAAGCACCTTGAGACGACCCGCAAGACTGCGGCGAAGTCGGCCGTCGACAACATCCGCGGAGCCGTGACGAGCTACATGATCGGCGCGAAGAAGTCGACGCCCCCGACGGATCTCAAGGTCCTCATCGAGGCAAACGGCGACGAGGATCCCTATCTCGAGGGCGGAGAGGGAGCCCTCGTCGATCCATGGGACAACGACT
This sequence comes from Kiritimatiellia bacterium, assembly GCA_045220525.1. Taxonomy (GTDB): domain Bacteria; phylum Verrucomicrobiota; class Kiritimatiellia; order RFP12; family UBA1067; genus UBA1067. The sequence goes on along the minus strand of JBGUVV010000072.1, from coordinate 383 downwards.
ACCGCATAGAGGTCAAGGGCAAGCGTTTCGTCATCATATCCAACGGACCCAACGGGGAGCCTGGAGATGACGACGACATCCGCTCCGACAAGATAGAGAAGACGAAGAAGTGATTTCTTGCGCCGCGCCTTCACACTGATAGAGCTTCTGCTCGTCGTGGCCATACTTTCGACGATGGTCACCGTCGGGGTGATGGGTTTCAACGCGTCGAAGGGGTCGATAGGCATGTTCGCCGCCGCGCGCGACACGATGGCCATGGTCCGCAGGGCCAGGTCGGTCGCGCTCGTCACACAGAAGCCTGTCGTCGTGATCTACTCGAACTCCACCGTCGACGACGAGTCCTGCGCGAAGATAGAGATAAAGTCCGAAAGCCTCTTCAAGTC
>JBGUVV010000071.1:0-5199 GCA_045220525.1 Kiritimatiellia bacterium | reverse complement strand
CATGAAGCATGTCCTTTCTGCCGCAAATTCTAACAGAGCGCCGCGCAGATGTCAACTACCCCCAGCCCCCGCTCAGTCCCAGCCCCTGCCGCCAAAGCACCACGCGCCAAGGCATCAAGTCGCGCCGGAGATTCAGTTATTCTACCTTTGTTCTTTCGATGCTCAGCGCATGTTTCGGACAGCGCGTGACGCAGCGTTGGCAAAGAAGGCAGTCCGCATTGCGGAAAACGCCGCCCTTCGCCTCTTTCGGCGGAGAAAAGCCGAATGGACAGGCCTTCGCGCAAAGTCCGCATCCAATGCAGCTATCCGCAACGCGAATCCCGCTTTTGCCGGGATTGATCATCTTGTAGATCTTGCCCATCGGACAGACCGCGCACCAGAAATACCGGTTGAAGAGAAGCCATCCGACAAGCCCGACGGCCGTCGTCGCGACAATCATCACGTAGAAGAGCAGCCCCCATTCGCGAATCGACGCCGGACGCATGATGAAGTAGAGCGCACCTACAAGCGCGACCATGACGAAAAGCGACGTCTTCTTAGAGAGAAGCGCAGCAGGAATCCTCCGCCCCGTGTCCGGCAGGAACGAATAGAACGCGCCCCTCGGACAGAAATTGCCGCATCCATGCCGCCCGCCATGGCGAAATGCCCCGACAAGGCCAACCGCCACGTTTAGGAAGAGGCAGTATGCAAGATACGGATAGCGCCAGCCGAACGCCAGCACAATCACGAACAGCATCGCCTCTACGACACGCTTAGCGCCAATCTTACCATGCTCTTTCATGTGGCATACTATCCAGCTTAGGGCAGGACGTCCTCAAGCACGTGGAAAGTCGACGAAGTGCGCATCTGGCGCACCGACGGGCCGAACTTCTTCATGTGAGGCGTTGCGAGATGCGCCTTGAGCTCACCAACCGAAAGCCACTTCTCGAGCATCCAGAGAGTGCGGTCGCCGAAGCGCTGGGGCTTGTCCCAGTCAGTCTCGGCGTCTCCAAGGAGGCGGTATTCGCAGCAGCCCGGCTCGGCGCGGACGGCCGCCAGCACGCCCTTGGTCTTCGCGAGATATTCGGCCTTGTCAGCGTCGGGCTTAAGGTCGAAGCGGCAGAGCACCCAGACCGGCTTCCAGTTCTCCCAGTCGAAGGAAGCGACGCGCTTCTCCGCCATGCCGAGCGCGCGCAGAACGCCGCGGGCCATCAGGCGGTCGCCTTCAGGGAGCATGTGCACCCCGTCGCGCGTCAGCTTCACGGAAGGATTCTCCGCATGAGCCTTCCACATGGCGGCGTTGAGGTCAGCGACAGGATACCTACGGCGCTTCGCCTCGTCACGTAGCCATTCGTTGTAGGGCGCCAGCGCCACGTTGTGCTTGAACTTCTCCATCCCGGGCTTCTCGAACAGAGTCGCCGTCAGCACAACCACCTTGCAGCCCGCCGCATCGCACTTGTCGAATATCATGGAGACGTTCTTCTTGTAGTCCTCGAGCGACACGCCCTTGTTTTTGTCCATGTGCCAGACGTCGTTGACTCCGCACGAGAACGTCATAACATTCGGCTTCTTGGAAAGCACGTCCTTTTCAAGCCGCGACAGCATGTCGTTCGACTTGTTCCCGCCGATACCGGCCTTCACCGGATTCACATACACGCCCTCGAGGGCGAGCGAGCGCAGGACGAGGTTGACGTAGCCGTCGGGATTTTTCTGGCCCTGATTCGTAATCGAGTCACCAAGGAACGCAAGCGTGTCGCCGTCCTTGACGATAAGCTCTCCAAACGCCGTCGACGCAGCCACCATGACCGCGGCAATTGCAGCAACCTTCATGTCAGCACCTTTCGTTTCGAGTTTATGACTTTCGCCTAACTGCGAGTATTATACCAAATCGTTACCGCCCAAGGAAACGCAACTCGGCTTCAAGCATTTCCAAGCGCGGCATGGCAAACCCGGCTTCGCGGGCGATTCCAATGGGACGCGTGTAAAGGTATTCGATTTCCATCGGCCGGTGATTGTCGAAGTCGAGCTTCATCGACGGCGAATACGGGGTCATCGCGTCCGTCATCGTGATCATGTTGTCCGCAAAGCTCTCGTCGATTCGCTCCACTCCAAGATGCCGCGCGGCGCCGACTACTTCGAGCATCTGCTCGCGGATGAGGCGACGGGTGTGCGGGTTCGAGAGTAGCTTGTCAGTCTGCGTCCCGAGCGCGACCGTCATGCCGTTGAACGGCATGTTCCACACGGCCTTCTTCCATCTCGCCTCGTTGTATTCCACAATGCCCGCCTTGATGCCGGCGGCGTTGAAGTCATCCGCCACGCGTTTCAGGATCTCGGCGTCCCGGCATGAGTAGTCGCCGAAGTTTATGTGTCCGTAGCATTGGTGGTCGATCCTGCCAGGGCCCACCTTCGCCGAGCAGATGAACGCGAGCCCCGCGGCGAGCTGCAGGCGAGGGAACTTCTTCTGAACGTCCTCTTCGACGCCGATTCCGTTCTGGATCAGGACGACTAGCGTATCGTCCCGCACAACCGGCGGGAGAAGGCTTTCGAGAAGATGGTTGTTGACGGTCTTCAGGCAGACGAGCACCACGTCGCATTTCGGCATGTCGCGCGCGTCGCCATAGACAGAGGGCCTATCGAGGTGGAAAGACCCCGCGCACGAATCGATCTGCAGGCCGTGTTCCTTGACGAACGCATAGTCGCGGTGCAATAGGAAATGAACGTCGCGCCCGCTTTGCGCCAGACGCGAGCCGTAGTATCCGCCGATGCCGCCAGTTCCAATTACCGCGTAATTCATGTTTGTCTTCTGCTTATGCTCCTCTGCCGCGTATTATACCAAATTTCGCAATGGCGACGAGAGGTCTGTCCCCACATGATTGCGCAGCTGCAAAAATGATAAAACAGGTCAGACCTATTTTATCACTTCCGCAGCCCAGATCCCGCGGCGAAACTTGCGGGCGTCCTTCTCCGCCTCGGCATAGGCGGGAGTGCGTGTGTTAAGCGAAGAACGATGCCTGGCGAAGCCGTTCTTCACCATCGTCAAGTTCACCTCGACATTTCCCTTTTCGTGCTTCAAGTAAACAATCCCGAGGAGTCGCCCATTCCGATCCTTCTCCGCCCAATGCACCTCGACCTCCTTGCCATCAACGAGGTCGCTGAGGAACTGCATCGCCTCCTTGCCGAAGGGCTGTTCTCTCTTCGGGGCGTCGATCTTGGCGAGCCCTACCTTGTGCTTGCCAGCCGCGTCCACTACCCAGATGGTGTCGCCGTCGATGACGCTCGTCACTCTGCCAACGATCTTCTTGAAGGCCACGATCTTGGTGCGCGGCGAAATGCGTGTCACGCCGATAGACGCGCCCTTCTCCGCCGCGTTCTGCCGCGCCTCCGAGACGGCGGACGGAAATCCGCCGCGGAACGAGCGGTGAATCGTCCTCCCCGCCGCGCTCGCGGCAGCCACCGCGGCAAAAATCACAAGCAACCTCGTCTTCACAAGTCCCATGCTTTCCTCCCCGCCGCGCATTATACAAAATCATCGCGAGAGAAGTTGGCAAAGGAACTCCGTTGCCTGTTTCTGTATGCCAGGGGCGCCTGATTCTCGCGGGCCGGCGATGTTAAGGACAAACTGCCTCTCGACATGCTGAAACGACTGAAGCCACCGCACCGTCTCGTCCATCGCGTTCTCAGCGCCAAGGCAAGCCACGTGGTGCGGCCTTGATAGCCGCTCCGCAGTCCGCAGCGTCAGAATGGTTCCTGTCGAGAGAGGCAAGCTCGGCGCAATTATTAGCGTCGCGTCAGAGTCCCTGACATTTGCCTTCGTCCTCACTGCGTAGTTGCTTGATGTATGCTCCTGCATCCCGGCATACTTCAGGGGAACCGTGCCATCCTCGGCGCGGCGCCCCTTCGGAACCCATCCGCCATAAGGCAGTCCAAGCGCAATCGCGGCCTCAAGCCCCGCACGATCCACGCCAGTCTGCCCTCCGCTGACTATCTTGAAATTCATAGCTGTTACTTCTCGTGGCGACGCGTTGGCGAATATATGCAGCCAGCGCCATTTGCCGTCGAACCGCACCAGATGCACTTGTTCCCGCCGGGACCGTGCCGGTGCACCTTGTCCGGAGCATATATGCAGCTACGCCCGTAGCTTGTGCTGCCGCACCACTCGCAGTGCTTTTCGTCGTCGCGGTGCTCATGGGTCTTGTTCGGACTGTATATGCAGCTACGACCATAGCTCGAACTGCCGCAATGCCTACATTTGCTTCCCATTTTAAAACTCCTTTCGTATGCGCATTATACCAAAAATACCACGCCGCGACCGCAATTATTGAGCCGTGTAGAACATGTAGATCGTGTAGAATTAGGATGTTGATTCTGTGCTTGTCGGTTTTTAGCCACAAAGAGCAGGAGAAACAGGAGATGATTCAAGTACTCCACCAATGGGGTCTGTCCCCACGCACGAAGGCAGATAAGTTGCAATAAACGCAAAATTATCCATGAAAACAACACTGCCGATGGGGTCTGTCCCCAAAACCATTAACCACGGAATACACAGAATGCACGGAAGCCTGTTGAGCCGTGTAGAACATGTAGATCGTGTAGAATTAGGATGTTGATTCTGTGCTTGTCGGTTTTTAGCCACAAAGGGCAGGAGAAACAGGAGATGATTTAAGTACTCCACCAATGGGGTCTGTCCCCACGCACGAAGGCAGATAAGTTGCAATAAACGTCAAATTCTCCACAAAAACAACACCGCCGATGGGGTCTGTCCCCAAGATCTCAGAGGGGGCTGCCACTTAGATGCGCTTGCGGATTGCCGACGGGAGTTGTGGCTGTCTTCCAATACGACATCGCCGCATGCGCGACCTCAACTTCAACACCGTCAATGCCGCGCAATCGCTCAGCCATTCGCTCTGCGAAATAGACGGAACGGTGCTGCCCACCGGTGCATCCGAAGGCGATCTGCAGATGTTCGCGGCCATCGCGCCTATATTCCTCGATTGATTGGCGGGCAAGAGATTCCGCCGCGTCAAGAAAACGTTTTACCTCGCCAGGGAAGCGAGCAAAGAAGTCGACAACAGGCTTGTCTCTCCCGGTGTAACCACGCAAGCTCTCCTCCCAATATGGATTGGGCATCGCACGGCAATCGAACACAAAGCCTCCGCCGTTGCCAGTCTTGTCCTCCGGCAACCCGCGCTTGTAAGAGAAAGAAAGAATCGCGACCTTCAT
>JBGUVV010000070.1:0-17387 GCA_045220525.1 Kiritimatiellia bacterium | reverse complement strand
GCCGCCGATGTCGAAGATGATCTCGCGGAGCGTCGTTCCCATCGGGACTTCGATGAGGCCCGAGTTGTTGACCTTGCCCGTGAGCGCAAACACCTTCGTGCCCTTCGTCGTCGCCGTGCCGATCTTGTTGAACCAGTCGGCGCCCTTGTTGATGATGACGGGGATGTTCGCGAGCGTCTCGACGTTGTTGATGACGGTCGGCCGCCCCCAGAGGCCCTTGACGGCCGGGAACGGAGGACGCGGACGCGGCATGCCGCGCAGGCCCTCGATGGACTGGAGAAGCGCCGTTTCCTCGCCGCAGACGAACGCGCCGGCGCCGAAGCGAAGCTCGATCTCGAAGTCGAAGCCGCTCCCGAGGATGTCCTTGCCGAGAAGCCCGAGCTCCGTCGCCTGCTGGATGGCGACCTGGAGGCGGTGAATCGCAAGCGGATACTCCGCGCGGATGTAGATGAAGCCCTTCGACGCGCCAATCGCGTAGCCCGCGATGATCATGGCCTCAAGGACGCTGTGGGGGTCGCCCTCAAGCGTGGAGCGGTCCATGTACGCGCCGGGGTCGCCCTCGTCGGCATTGCAGACCATGTACTTCTGGCCCTTGGGCTGCTGCTGCGCGAACTTCCACTTCATGCCCGTCGGGAAGCCAGCGCCGCCGCGGCCGCGAAGACCGGACTTCAACATCTCTTCGACGACCTGCTCGGGCGTCATCTCGAAGAGCACCTTCTCTATCGCCTTGTAGCCGTCGCGCGCGATGTAGTCTTCAATCTTCTCCGGGTCGATCACGCCGCAGTTCCTGAGGACGATGCGGTACTGCTTCTGGTAGAACGGGATGTTCGCCTCGGAGACGAGCTTCTTCGCCTGCTCGGGATCGTAGCAGAGACGCTGCACGACGCGCCCCTTCACGAGGTGCTCGGCGACGATCTCCTTGACGTCCTCGGGCTTGACCTGGACGTAGAACGTTCCCTGGGGAAGGATCTTCACGATCGGGCCCTGCTCGCAGAAGCCGAGGCAGCCGGTCTTCACGACCTGGACAGCGTCCTTGATGCCCGCCGATTCGAGGCTCGTGGCGAATTCCTCGACGAGCTTGTCGGCGCCGCCGGAGCAGCACGCCGTGCCGCCGCAGATCAAAACATAACTCTGATAGGCCATTTCAGTTCTCCCTTAGCCGTTTTTCACGATGTCGATGGAGGGCTTGTCGAGGATCTTGTCCGCGATGAGCTCCTTGCCGAGGATGTGCTTCTCGACAATTGCCTTCGCCGTGGCCGCATCGACGTGGCCGTAGATCACCGACGGCATGCCGGGGACGACGACCTCGACGGTCGGCTCCGAATGGCAGAGGCCCATGCACCCGGTCTGGCGGACGAGGACGTTTGAAAGGCCCTTCTCGCTCAGGGTGTCGATAAGCGACGTGAACGTGTCCTTCGCGCCCGCCGCTATTCCGCAGGTTCCCATTCCGACGATGACCTGCACGTCCTTGTTGGAGCTGTCGCGCATCTCCATCGCCTTCTGCTTCTCGCCGCGCATCTTGCGCAGGTCGGCCAGTGTCAACTTTGCCATGATTCTATCCTCCTTAGAAGAAATTTCTAACCAAGTTTGCGATACTTCTCGATGATCCCGGCGACGTCGCCCTTCGAGAGCTTGCCGTAGACCTCGCCGTTCACGACGACCACAGGCGCGAGGCCGCAGCAGCCGAGGCAGCGGACAGCCTCCACGGAAAAGAGCCCGTCGGGAGTCGTCGCATTTACGCCTACGCCGAGCTGGCGCTCGAACTCCTTGATGAGGTCGTCGCCGCCGCGCAGGTAGCAGGCCGTCCCGAGGCAGACCTGGATTATGTACTTGCCGGCCTTCTGGAGCTTGAAGAAGTTGTAGAACGTGACTACGCCGTAAATCTTGGCGAGAGGCACGTCCAGCATCTCCGAGATCTCAATGGCTATCTCGCGGGGAATGTAGCCATAGGTCTGCTGCACCTTGTGGAGCACCATTATGAGGTTGCCCGGTTTATCCTTCCATTCTCCGACGAACGCCTTCAGTTCCGGCGTCATCGTCTCAAGTTTTCCGCTCATCCTGTCTCCTCGTTTTGTGTTCAAGCAACTTAAACTGCTTTTTGCGTATTATCCCAAAATGAATCAACTTAGGCAAGGGTAATTTCTCAACGGTCTATGGGGGTGCTGAAGATGCAATGGCGCGAGATGTCGCGAATCTTGCCGTCTTTCAGCTCGGCGAACTGGACGAGCGCCTGAGGTGGCAGCCGGCATTTAGTGCTCGAACCGATCCAGTTAATCGTGGTGCAGTAGATGAAGCGCACCGCGCCATCCTTGCCGCCCGGCACCACGTCAATCCCCTGCCGCCAGCCAAATAGATGCGCCCCCTTCACGTTCATCTCCCTGTCGAACACGATGAAGCATGGCGTATCCGCCGTCTCGTCGGGACAGTAGTAGTTGGCATAGATGTACGTACCGTCCGTCGTCATGTTCTGAACGCCAGCGCAGCAGTCGTAGCCGTGGTCAAGGCGGAACGGTTCGCAGAGGGGCTCGAGCGTTTCGGCGTCGAACTTTCCATACCAGTTGCCACGATACGGCTCGGCCTTGGTTCCGGCAGGCCCGAGCCCCACGTACAGCGTGCCGTCCAGGCAGGTGATGCCGTCGGCGGGACGCGCAAGATAGGTCTCCTTGACGAAGTTCAGGTCCTCGTCGAACACCTGGATGCGGCCTCGTCCCTTGCCGTTGTCGTCATGGCACACGGCCGTGTAGAGCTTGCCGTCCCAGAGGCATATGTCGCCCGTGTGCCGCACGACTTCCACGCGCCTCAGGAAGCGGCCCAACCAGTCCGTCTTGAGAATGTGCGTATGAAACGCAAAGTAAAGAGCGTTGGAACTCACGCACATGCCCTGCACGTGCCCACACCACGTCTTGCCCACGTACTCCAGCACCGCCCCAGGCTGCGTCAGGCGCGGATCCCAGCTCGGCACCTTCCAACTCTCCCTTGACAGGTCAATCGCGCCGCACTGCGCCGACATGGCGACCGCCACTAGCAAGATATAGACTTGGCGCACCATTGTTCCTCCCGCCAACAGAGACGCAACGCCAGCGCCGATGAATCCGCTTCGTCCGATATCTGTTTCCTTCTCCATGATTGACTGACCCATTGTCTTCCCTTGTCTTATTAGCTCCTCGTCACCGCACCTTGACTTTCGCACGTTCTGCGGACAGCGGCGAAATCAATGCGCCTCAAATCTTCACCTGGACATAATGCGGCGGAGGTGCCCGCAGCCTGGCCCATGGCCATGCACTGTGCCTGCACGCGCATGGACGCGAACGCTGCAGGCTCGGCGGCGACAAGACCGCCGGCCGCCAGCAGATTCGGGCACTTCGCCGAGACAAGCGACGAAAGCGGAATAACGCCGGGACGCCGAAGGAACGTGAGGCTCTGCCCACTTGAACCCGCAATATGCCTGTCCATCGGATGCGCTGCAAGCGCAATTGCGTCCGGAACGTCCTCGCCGGACGCAAACTCCTCCGCCGTCACGCGGTGAATGGCTTTCAGCTCGCGGCACTCGCGAAAGCCGCTCGTCGCGGCAGTCTGAGCAAGCCAAGCATTGCGAAACGCAGGATCCGCCCTGCGCATCACTTCAATGACTACAGGAATCTCACGGCGCATCCGCTCCGTCGCCTCGGCAATCTGAATTGGGTCGGTAACGTCCGAAGCCTCGGCGCGGGTTGCGTTCACGCTCACGAATCCGGGACGAATCGTGCTGCCCCACACGGCCCACGGCCCGCCAAACGACTTGATCAGGCCGTCCTTCATCGCCTCAGCAAGCGCCGCACGAAGCGTCTGGTTCGCGGAACGCTCATTGTCGTTACGCACAAGGACGCGCGCCTTGTCGGTATCGACGCCACCAAGCATGAAGCAGAGCGAAAGCGGCTGAGCCTTGCCCTTTTCAGACCGGAAATCCCCGAAGCCGTGGTGGCCGACGATTGCGCCGGACGCCGTGCAGTCTATGAACCGCCCGGCTTCCATCCGAGTGAGGAACCCAGCCGTCGAAAGCGTCACGGCGCGAATGGAGCCATCTGAAGCAAGCTCAGGCTCGCCGCAGACCTGCGTCTGCCAGAGACACTTGACGCCCGCCTCTTCGAGCATCTCCCGCGCAACACGCCGATAGACCTCGGCTTCGAAGGGCACATTGCCCTTCTGTAAATCGGTAATGGCACCACCCTTCGCCGCAAGTCGCTCGACGAACTCCCACGGTATTCCGCCGACGACACGCCAACCCGAGAAGTTGAACTTGGAGATGGGCCCGACAAGCCCTGCCGTCGCCATGCCGCCGGGGAAGCCGAACGACTCGGCAAGCGTCACTTTCGCGCCGTTTCGCGCCGACGCGATAGCCGCGACGAATCCCGCCGGCCCTGCACCGGCGACAAAAACCTCGGTGCGCAGTGTGCGTCTTGCCGCAACCGTGCGCAGGGAATGTTCATCTAGATTTCCCGACGCGACTGCCGCGCCTGCGGCTGCCATTGCACCTCCCAGAAAACCTCTTCTGCCGATGTTCACAGGGAATCCCCCCGTTGCGGAATCCACAGCCTGATCGTACACGTCGCGCACTTCCCGCCGCGATTGCCCGTCTTGGCCCACACAAAGGCATTTTTGCCGCCGCCGAAGCGCTTCGGCGCAATGTCGAATCCCTGGCTCGCGTCAAGCCACCCCCTGCGGGCGACATTGAGCTCCGAGTCGAACACGACCATCGGCGGATTGCCGTCAACCACATAGAATGCGGCATATACGTTCTTTCCGTCGTTGGTCAGGTCCTGGAAGCCATACATTGTCTCAACGCCGTAGTCGAACTCCGCACGGGGGGCGATCTCGGCCAGAGTGTCGGCGTCGAAGCGTCCAATGATATTGACGCGGTGCAGTTCGGACGATGGTTGCATCTTCGCGCCCATGCCGACATAAAGAATTCCGTTCATGTAGGTTATGCCGTCTATGCCCCGGTCCACCTTTGTCTCCTTGATGAGGTTCAGTTCATCGTCAAACACCTTGATAACGCCAATCTTACGGCCGTCCGATTCTATCGCAAGCGCCGCATAGAGTCGCCCACCATGCCAGGCGATGTCGCCCGTGTGACTGGGGGAGGGGACGATCTTGAGAACCTTTCCGCTCCAGTCAACCTTGACAATGCGCTTCATCTGCGCGAGAAAGAGCGCGTCCTCCGACGCGGCGATACCCTGCACATGCCCGTCGTCAGGGCCTATAGCCTCCGCCCCGAGCGTGAAAACGTCGGGACTGGTCTCAAGGGATGTTATGTGAACGTTGTCGAAGTTGCACTTCTCTCCCTGTCTTTGCCGCGCCGACAATATCAAGGACATTCCGTCTGCCGATCCTGGAACGCGCACGAACGCAGTCCCTCGACGCCAGCCGTCCCCATCTGCGGCGTCAAATCGCAGCTGCACCGGCGGAAGTACGTCCCAGTCCAGTTTGCCGTTGCGCTTCCATGCGACAGATGCCGAAGTTCCGTCGCCTTTCGCGGAAACCGACACGAGAAAACGCTCCCCCGGCACGACGTCACGCCCCGGGACAACGGGAAACGCACCGTTCTCAACGCTTTCCGCAGCCAAGGAGGAACAGTCGCCGTCCCCGCATGTAGCATCCCTAAAAAGCCGTCCCTGCCTGCATTTCTTCTGCTGCCACGGCGAATACGGCTCAGGCACCTTCTCCGAATCGCCTGCGCAATCTGGATTTGCGTTGAGTGCCATTGGAACGCCCAGTCCGGAAAGACACGAAAGCCTGCGCTCAGCAAACGCCTCCTGTGACTTAACGGCAAGAATCTCGTCCTCGAATCCAGCAAGGCGACGATTCCACGTTTCGGGGGAAATCTTGCGTTCATCGTTTGGCCCCTTGCCCTTCCAGTCGGCCCAACAATGCCTCTCGCCCCAGAACCACACATATTCGTCTGCCGCATCCGCCGCACCGACGAGATTATGGGCGAAATGGCGAACGCGCGAACCATTCTCCGGCCCGAAATACCAACTCGCACCAAGGGGATTCGTGTACATGTCGAGATACAACCCAAACGAGACCCCGACCTGATTGCTACATTTCGCCCTGTTCTCCGGCGAGACAAGATTCGGAAGTCGCTGCTTCATTGCGAGAGCGGCGCGCGCGAACTCTCCGCGCTTGGCCTCGTAGCGGTAAGAATGCTCGTTTCCGTCAATGATGCGGACTTCGGGAGTCATGACGTCGAGAATGCCGTCGGCAAAAGCCGGCCACAGGTCGCCACGTTCGCGCGCGTCGCGTGCGGGATCGTCGGAGCCGAGATAGGCATGGGAGAGCGACAAGAACCAGAACGACAAGATTCTAACGTCTGGATATTCGCGGAAAACGCCCGAGAACGTTTCACGCCCGCGGCGGCGCACAAGCGCACAAAGTTCGTCATAGGTCGCATCGCCGGCCATGCGGCAGAACTGCCCTGCGTGACGATAGTCCTCTGGATCCATCGAGAGGCCACGAAATCCGCCTGCCTTCGCGAACCAAGCGGCTATCGTCATGTTGGACGCGACAAGCGCCCAGCCTGCGTCGTCGGTCCATTCGATGCGCTTCGCCGGAGCGCGGAAAGAGCCTATGAACGATTCGCGCAGGGCACGGTGGGCGGTCAGTTCGCGTGCAACAGGCACCAGAGGCTCAAGCACATCGCGACGCCATGCCGTCCGCATGATGTTGTGCGTGCTGACGAGAGTGCCGTCCGGCGCCTTCTCGTTGAGGTACACGCCGATTCCGTCAAGCGGCGTCTTGTCGAGCTCTTCCGCATACGCGGCAAGGTCGCGCATCGACATCCGAGAGAACTCCCAGGCAAAGCCGACGAACCTGGAGGCGTCGGCGCGGCCAAGAAGCGCCGCGCCGACAAGCAATGCGGAAACGGCAAACCGATTCATCTAATAATCAAACTCAGTCCTGATTTCACGTTTTCGACGGACACCGACGCAGACGGAGCGCTTTCGCAAATCGCATCGTCGATTGCATATCGCGCGACCGCGCAGTATTCGTCCGTGCCACCGCCTTTGCGCCAGTGGACGGTCAGCGTTCCGTTTTCACCGCCCGCAATCGCCTGTCCATTCCTGGTCCAGCGGTATGAAGTCGCCCCTGGCGCGGAGGCGACGAACGTCGTGGATTCGCCAACGCCGAGCGTCGCGGCGGCGATCGGGCCGACGTCCGGCGTAAATGCGCCGCCGTATGTCAGCGGCGACGCCGCCGAAGCCTCGCACGTCTTGAACGTACCGCTTATGGAATCCATCAAGCCTGCGATGCCGTCTACAACAGCCGGCGCGAAGTCGTGCTTGAGGACATATTCGCCGGCATCCTTCTCCCAGATCTTTAGCCCGAATATTCGCATTGACGCGAAATTAGCCGCCGGAAGATTGGCCCCGAGCTGTAGTTCCAGTCGGTTGAAGTCATAGCTGCCGGGCCCCGGCATCGCCTGCGTGGCACTTGCCCCGAAATCTGTTGTAACTGATGCCTGAGATGCGGAATTGTCAAGCGTCACGATTCTTCTCACTGCAATCGAATCCGGATTGCAAGATGTGCCGACGCCTCCCTTCCAGTTGCTCGAATCGTTGATGAATCCAAAACCGTTGTTGTTAACGTATGCCGAGAAGACTCCCACATTCTTGTTCCAGAAAAGATACCAGGTGTCGCCAGTCACGCGAGCCTCTGCGGGTGCGTAGTCGAGATCGACCTTCGTGTTGACCTTCACCTGGTATCCAGTCTTGATGTACTGACTGGACGAGCGCAGCGTCTGAACGTAGGGCGGTGCAACAATAGGCTCCGTTCCACCACAGGAGAGCCGCTTCGAGGCCGTTGCACCAGGGTAGGTGATGAAAGCGCCCGTAAGTTCGTCCTTAAGACCGACGACGACCGAGCCGTCCTGAGCCGGACCAATCACATATGGACGGAAGTCGCGCACGAGCGTCCCAGCCTCGTAAATGCGGCAGCCATATATTTTCGCAGAGGCAAAATAGTTGTTGGCACCGGCGTATGATGCGAGCTTGATGGTTGATGTGTTGGCAAAGACGCCATTCGTCGTAATCGACCTGTAATCATTCGTGCACGTTCCCGTAATAAGCCCACACCATTTGCCCGGGACATCGAGAATTGCCGTTCGCTTCACGCCGACTATGTTTGCGACTGATGGTGCAACACCGGTTTTCCACTGGCTCGTCTTTACGACGAAACCGGCGCCGGCATCTTGAATGAATGAGCCAAACTGTGACTCGCCGCTAAAAACATACCATGTTGCACCAGCTGGTCGAGCCTCTGTCAATGCGTAATCGAGTTCAAGACGGGTGTTTGCGGTCGCGTAATATCCCGTATCGATGTACATGTGCTTGGCGGCATCGGTGTTGTTGCCAGCTGGAGTGGCGACGTACGGGCTTTCCTCGACGAGAAAGTCTCCCCCGGCGGACATGTGGGTCTCCACGGCGGGATTGCAGAAGAATCCGCCGGAGACGACATCCTTGAATCCCGGCATCCCGTCCTTCTTGCACGGAACGTAGTTGCGGACAAGCGCATACCTGCCGTCCGCCTTCTCGTATATCTTGACGCCGAATATCTTCGCCTTTATTTGCTTCTCCAGCGCACCGGCGCTGTTCTGCCGCGCAAAAAGCGCAATCGGACGAGTGGATTCGTTGACGAAGCTCTGAGGTGTGAAATCTTCGTTTGGAATCTCGTTCGTCACACTTCCAGTGATGAAGAGGTGCGGGGCGGTCGGGTAGTCGATAACGACTGTGTGGCGATCAGCATCAAGAGCCAGGTAGTCTCCATTTCCGTCCTTCGGCCAAACATTGTCGTACTTTTCGCCGTTTCCGAGGTGGATCACCCACAAGGTGCCCTCGGCGCCGCCGACATAGAATGAGCCCGACAATCCGAGCACTACATGGTTGTAGTCTGCGCCAAAGAGACGTGCGTCCTTCGTCTGTTCAGCCGTGGTCAGCTGAAAATCGACTTCGACGCGCGAAGTCGGTTTGAGACAGTAGTCCGTCACAATGCCAGTGCCGTCCGTTCCGTCAGACTCAATGTATGGGTCGGCTGCGCGCACTGAAGTGCAGAACGCGCCGAACGACGCGGCTGCAGCGACAAGTCCCTTTGCTATTCCTGTAGTATTCATTGCAGTGTCCTTTCTTTTACAATCTGATCACTCGTTCCTTTACAAGTTCCTTCGGCTCGCCTATCTCGACCTTGGGCGCGTTGGCGAGAAGGTAGTCTTCCGCCTCCTTGCACCAGAGGCCCTTGTTCGCCGAGCAGATGCGGTCAAGCTCGGCGAAGAACGGGTCTGTCTTCCCCTTCTCGGCAAAGTCTGAGATCGCCGTCATCGGCATGTTGACGTGCGTATAGACGAGGCGCTTGCCGCCAGGCACCTTCAGCATATCGAAGGTGGCCTGCGCGGCGGAGTCAAGCCCGCCGACGTGCGTAATCATCACCTCCGGATGCAGATAGCCCTTGCCAATCCAATCGACCGAGTCCGCCATGTCCTTCACGTCCCCGCCGGAGTTGGCTACGACGTGGTGCATGAGGTAGTGGACGTTGTAGAAGTTGAAGCTGGCCATGAGGTGCTGGTCGGTGGGGCCAGCGAAGAAGTTGAGGCAGCCGCCGAAGCCGAGGAGGTCGGAGCATTGCGTGATGAGCGCCGGCACCGCCGCGAAGAGGAATATGTCGTCGTAGCCGCCGCCGGTCGATGTCGGGTTGTCGGCGCGTGCGTCGTCCACGAGGTTGAAGCTCTTTAGCAGCTTCACCGGGTCTTCGACATCTTTCGTGTTGACGAATATGACTTCCACTCCGTTCAACACCCCCTTCGCAACCACAGCACTCCCACACTCCCTCACTCCCTCACTCCCACACGCCCGCACTCCGAACATCCTTGCCGCACGCGCAAGCCGCGCGTCGTCGATGTCGGTGACGACAAGGCGCCGCGGGCGCTTCTCGGGGCCGTGGCAGGCGATGTCGATGCATCCAAGGCCCATCGCGCCGCAACCGGCCATCAGTAGCATCGTGCCCTTGTCGACGATTCCGACCTCGAGGTCGTGCGAGCAGAAGGCGTTGTGGTAGTTCGTGCGGAAGCCGGAGACAATGCACGATATCGGCTCCGCAAGCGAGCACTTGAAGAACGCGTCGCCGTCGTAGGGGAGAAGGCAGCCCATCTCCATTACGATGGACGGCAAATAGACATGCGTCGTCTCTCCGCCGATCGTGTGCCATGCGTAGCCTACGGTCTCAAGCTCATGCCCGGGAATGTTGAGCGACGGCTGAAGACCGACGTGCTGCCCGACATGGAACTGATCCTTCCATTTCTCGCCTACTTCGCGCACGATCCCCGAGACTTCGTGGCCGAACATCGTAGGCCTTGTCGCAATGTCCTTTGGCACGCGCTTGTGGCCCGCGCCCAGCGTCGCGCCCTTGTAGTCGCTGAGGCAGATCGTGTTCGTCACGATCTCCACGACGACTCCCTCTTCGCCCGCAGGCTCGAGTTCAATGTCTTCCAGCCGCGCGTCCTTCGCGCCGTACAGTCTCCATGCTTTCGCTTTCATTTCGCAGCAGTCTCCCTTTCACTTGCTTGCATTTTATCGTTAATTATACCAGTTGGCACGGTAATGTCAAAGTCAATCCATCCGCGGCTCTCGCCTCGCCTACTTCGCGGCGGCCTTGAGCTTGCGGATAGCGGAAAACATCACGCTTGGATAGTCGGTGGAGAATCCGTCAAAGCCAAGGTCGAACAACTTGAAGTACACCTCCTCCGTCTCGCCGCCCTGAAACGGAATTGAGCAGACGGGGATTCCGTGGGCGTGGAACTCCGCAACCATGTCCTTCAGCACCTCCGTCGAAGGCACAAACGGGTCGACAGGATCGGTCGGGTCGTAGTAGGAATGAATCGATATGCACGAGATATGCTTGAAATCCCTCGCGCGCAGCTTCGCCATAGCCTCGCGGAACCACTTGTCGGTGCGCTCGCGTTCCGCAATCCCGTGGTTTTTTGGCCATGCGCCCAGCCACAGAAGCGACTTGCCTCCAGGCAGGACATTGTTCCACTCGAATATCTTTTCATGGCTTGGACCCGTGTAGTATATCTGGTCCTGCACCCCTGCCTCGATAGCCTTCTTCGCTATGTACTCCGGCCCTGCGCCCTTCTCGTCTACAAAGCACAGCCAAGTCGGATGGCCCTTCATCGCGGCAAACGTCGCCTCGATGGTCGGGATGCGCTCGCTGGAATGGTCGGCGG
Organism: Kiritimatiellia bacterium; assembly: GCA_045220525.1. Classification (GTDB taxonomy): domain Bacteria; phylum Verrucomicrobiota; class Kiritimatiellia; order RFP12; family UBA1067; genus UBA1067. The sequence continues at coordinate 6,136 of JBGUVV010000070.1, read as the reverse complement.
CGGAGGGATTGACCTCCTTGAGATACGAACCGACGTCAACGTCCTTGATCTCGTCCCACTTCAACTCCTCGGAAACCAGCCTTGACGCCATTTCCGGCGAAATGCCGCGCCCCGTGCGCTTAAGCGTCTTGTCATGAAGCATGATGCCCACGCCGTCCTTTGTCTTGCGGCAGTCGCATTCAAGCGCAGAGCCGTTCTCCCAGCACCACTTGAACGTCTCCAGAGTGTTGTCTGGGCGCTCCAGCTTCCCGCCGCCGCGATGGACATGCGAAAGGTGGAGAAGGTTCGTGCCGTCCAAGTGCCGGTCAGTGCGGCATCCCGCCAGCGATCCCGCAAGGACCGCCGCGACAAGCGCAAGTTGAGTCTTGATGTTCATATGCGTATTCTACATCTTTCGCCACAAAATTGAAAGCGCAATTGCAAGCGTCAGATTTGCATTATTCAGCCACCGCTACTTGAGGGGACGGGCCAAAGTGCGGCGGCGGGGCGTAGCGGCAAGAGGGTCTTCGGGCCAGTAGTGCTTTGGATAGCGCCCTCGCATGTCCTTCCTGACAAGCTGATATGCGCCGCGCCAGAATCCCGCAAGGTCCTTCGTCACCTGTATAGGACGCTGCGCGGGAGAGAGAAGCGACATCACGACGGGAACCTTCCCGCCCGCGACCTTCGGCGTCTCCATGAGCCCGAAGCACTCCTGAAGCTTGACGCTCGCCACAGGCTCGTCTCCGCTGTAGTCGATGGAGACCCGCGATCCTGACGGAACCTCCATCTTCGAAGGGGCGAGGGCGTCAAGCCTGCGGAGATCTATGCCATTTTCAAGAAGGATAGTTCTGATGACCAAGGAGATGTCGAGCTTTTCAAGATCGCGCCATTTCGACATCCCGGAGACGAACGCGCCTAGGGCCGGAAGGAGAGTCTTCTCCGATATCTCCGGCCAATCATCCGCGCCGCCATCTGCCACACGATGGAGGAAATTGATTCTCGCGACGAGCTGCATCGACTCCTTGCTCCAGCATGGCATGTTCCATACGCCCTTCGCCCTCACGCCCTCTACCATCGCCTCTGCAATCTTCGACTCGAGCTCCGGAGTCTTTGCGGCCGGCTTCTCCGAAATCGCCATCGCGCCAAGCTTGCGCCTTACGACGCACCTTGCGCATTCGCCTACGCGGTCCCACTCGCATATCGTCTCGGACTCGATCTTGTCGCCGAAAAGAGCCTCTATCTCGCCCTCGCCAACGGGACAGGCGAGGAATATCCTTGCGTCCCCCTTCCTGTCGTCGAGTTCGCAGCAGACGAGATAGCGTTCCTTGGCAAGCGCCTCGCCGTAGTCGAGGAACGCCCCGCGTCCGCACACCATCGTAAACGACCCGTTTCCCCTGTTCTTGCCTATCCTCTCGGGATACGCGAGGGCAAGAGGCGTCTCAACGCGCAGCTTCGAATGCGGCGCCATACGCGCAAAACGCCTTGCAAGGGCGAGGATCCGCCGCGAGTCTGGCCTGTTGGGGGTGGCGCGGACTTCGTCAAGTATCACCGATATGTCGGTCTCCCTCCCTCGAAAGCCCTCCTCGATGATCGCGGCGAAGACGGCGGCGTCGCCCGGCTCATCCCCGCCCAAGTCGCCACAGCCCATAAGCATGTTCGCAAGCCTCGGATGGACTGGCATAGCGGCCATGTCGCGGCCTTTCTGGGTAATCCCCCCTCTTTCGCCAATCGCGCCAAAGAGGGCAAGAAGGCCTGACGCCTGCTCCCATGCCCCGGCGGGCGGCGGAGTTATCCATGGGAGGTCAGTCCGCCTCAGCGCCCCCCATGCCGCGCTCGCAAGGACTACCCTGCAAAGGTCAGCGTCCATGATCTCAGGGAGCGCCTTCTTCGGCCGCGAAGACTCGCTCTCGCGCGTCCATAGCCTGTAGCACGTTCCAGGGCGAAGACGCCCGGCGCGACCCCTCCTCTGCTCTGCGCGGTCAAGCGAAAGCGGCAGCGTGACAAGGCCCGTCATCCCCGTTCCAGGGGAGAATCTGGGAACGCGCATGAGGCCGGAGTCGATTACGCACGAGATGCCCTCTATCGTAACGGAAGTCTCGGCGATGGACGTTGAAAGGATCACCCTTCTTGCGCTTCCCCTGCGGAAGACGCGATCCTGCTCCTCCTTGGGAAGCGCCCCGTAAAGCGGCAGCACCTCTACTCCGCCGATGTCGCCAAGGGCCTCCTCGCATCGCCTTATCTCTCCCTCTCCCGGAAGAAAGCAGAGGATGTCGCCGTCGCTTTCCTTAAGGGCGACGGAGACCGCCGCCGGCATGGAGATCCCGCCGAGGTAGATCGTCTCGACGGGAAACGAGCGGCCTTCCGCCGTTACGAGCGCAGGCGGCTTTTCCGCGCCGTCGCCAAGCGCACGCATTATCTCGTCTGAATCCATCGTAGCCGACATCGCAAGGAGCCGCAGGTCAGGACGAAGCGCCCTTCTCACCTCGAGCGCAAGCGCGAAGGAAAGGTCGCACTGCAGCGAGCGCTCGTGGATCTCGTCGAAGACGACAAGCCCGACGTCGCTTAGCTCCGGGTCGGAAAGTATCCTCTGCGCAAGAAGGCCCTCAGTCACGATCTCAAGGCGCGTCTTCGCCGAAACGCGCCTGTCTAGGCGCACCTGGTAGCCGACGGTCCCGCCTACGTCCTCGCCCAAGGAACGCGCGATGTATGCCGCGCACGAGCGGGCTGCAAGGCGCCGCGGCTCGAGCATCACGATTTTCTTCCCCTTGAGCCACGGCTCGTCGATGAGGGCCGGCGGGACAAGCGTGGTCTTGCCGCTTCCAGGCGGCGCAACCAGGGCGACATCCCTGTTCTGCGAGAGCGCGGCGGAAATTTCGGCAATCGTCGAGCGGGATATCACTGCTCTTCGGTGACGCGGAGGATCTCTTTCACGGACGTCACGCCGGCGAACACCTTGGCCCAGCCGTCCTCGCGCAAGGTCTTCATGCCCTTGGAAAGCGATATGTTCCTTATCTGCGTGGCGTTCTCGCGGCGCACGATCGCGCCCTCGATGTCCTCGTCGACATCAAGCACCTCGAAAAGCGCCCGGCGGCCTTTGTAGCCGGTCTTGGCGCAGGCGTCGCACCCGAACGGCTCAAAGACCGTGTTGCGCTCGGGCGGAACGCTGAGGTTGTAGTACTTCATGTCGAGCGGCGTCTCCTTCATGCACTTCTGGCAGAGCCGCCTGCAAAGCCTCTGGCCCATCACGCCCGCCACCGCCGACGCTATGAGAAACGGCTCGACCCCCATGTCGATGAGGCGCGGGAATGCGCCCGCCGCGTCGTTGGTGTGGAGGGTCGAGAACACCATGTGGCCCGTGAGCGAGGCGTTAATAGCGATCTCGGCCGTCTCGCGGTCGCGGATTTCGCCGACCATTATTATGTCGGGGTCCTGACGGAGAAACGCGCGCAGGGCCGCCGCGAAAGTCATCCCTATCTCAGCCTGCATCTGGACCTGGTTGATGCCGGCCATGTGATACTCAATCGGGTCCTCCGCCGTGAGTATGCGAACGTCCATCTTGTTCACTTCGTGGAGGAAGGAGTAGAGGGACGTCGACTTTCCGGAGCCCGTCGGCCCCGTGACGAGGAATATGCCGTTCGGCCGGTGGATGATCTTGCTGACGACGGCGTAGTCGCGCTCGTTGAACCCGAGGTCGTCCATCTTCACAAACGAACCCGACTTGGCAAGGAGACGAAGCGATATCGACTCTCCGTAGGCAGCCGGCATCGTAGAGACGCGGATGTCGATGTCCTGGCCCTGGATGCGTATTCCAATGCGGCCGTCCATCGGCAGGCGCTTTTCCGCGATGTCGAGGTTCGCCATGACCTTCACGCGGGAAATGATGGCGTTCTTTAGGCGGTTCAGCTGCGGCGGCACGTCGACCTTGTGGAGCATGCCGTCGATGCGGTAGCGTATCCTGAGCTCCGTCTCCTGCGGCTCGATGTGGATGTCGGTCGCCCCCTGGCGGTCGGCCTCGACGATGATCTGGTTGACGAAGCGCACGATCGACGCCTCCTCGCCCATTTCGTTGACGTCGATCTTCGCCATCTTGCCGAACTCGTCGCCGACGTCGTAGCGGCCGTCTTCGAGCATCTTCTCGATGGCCTCCGCGCCGACGCCGTAGTATTTCTTGATCGCCTTCTCCACCGACTCCTTAGGCGCAAGCAGGATCTTGACCCTGCGGCCGGTTATCATCCGCATGCCGTCGGAGGCGGCGGTGTCGAAGGGATCGGAGGATACTACCGAGATCGAATCGTCGTCTATCCTGAAAGGCAGGACCCAGAACTGGTAGACGGCCGCCGCCGTGACGGACGTAAGCGCGTCAGGCGACGGGTTCTGCCGTTCGAGATCGACCGTCTCGAGGCCGAGCGACTTTCCCACGGCCCCGAGGAACTCGGCCTCCTTCACGCCGCCGAACTTCACGGCGGCTTCGGCGAGGCCCATCCCCGGGTTTTCCGCCCTCTGCGCGAGAATGCGCTCCACCGCCTCGTCGGAGTAGATTCCGGCGGACGAGAGGATCATTCCGGCGAGGGAGGACTCAGACATCAGGCAAGCTCTTCCTTCAAAAGGCGCCTTGCGCTGCCCGGCCCTTCAAGGAGACGGCGGTAGTAGCCCTCGACCTTGTCAGCGATCGGAGTCGTCGTGAGGTCAAGCCCGAATATCGAGGCATTGGAGAGGATCTCCCGTATCTCGCCCGCCTTGACCTTGGCCATGAGCTCGTCCTTGAGGGGATCGGGCGAGACCTCCATGGGCTTGCCGTCGTCGAAGGTGCCGTTGAGATAGCGCAGCCACCCGGCGATTGCGAGGGGAATCGCGACGAGCCCGCCGAGGTCGCGGCCTTCCTTGATGTAGGACTTGATCGTCTCGCCGAAGCGGATGCCGACCTTCTGCGAGGTGTCAGTGGCGATGCGGCGGGGATCGTCAGGCATGAACGGGTTGGGCAGACGCTCGTTGACGACTTCGTCGATGAACGCCTTCGGGGAGAGGATCTTCGGATCGACCACCACGGGGAGGCCCTCGACGTAGCCGAGCCTCTTCACGAGCTTTACGATTTCCTCGTCCTTCATCTCCTCGCAGATGAGCGTGTAGCCGAGGAGGCAACCGTAGACCGACATCGCCGTGTGCAGCGGGTTGAGGCAGGTCGTGACCTTCATCTTCTCCGTCATGTTGACGGTCTCGCGGTCGCAGAAGAAGACACCCGCCTTCTCAAGCGGCGGACGGGAGTTGGGGAACTTGTCCTCGACGACGAGATACTGCGGCTTCTCGGCGTTGACGAAAGCCGCAATGAACGTCTTCTTGTCGGTCACAACGGGAGCCATCCCCTCGATGCCGTCCTTCTCGAGCATCTCCTGGACGACGGGATGCGGACGCGGGGTTATCTTGTCGATCATCGACCACGGGAACGCGACCTTCGACTCGTCCTTGAGGTATGCGAGGAAGTCGGCGCCCGCGAATCCGTTGGCGACCCACGCCTCGGCCATTTCGACGACGCCCTTCATGAGCTTCTCGCCGTTGTGAGAGCAGTTGTCCATCGAGACTACCGCAATCGGGAGCGCACCCGCGTTGAAGCGCTCGAGGAGAAGCGCGGCCGTGATCGCCATCGCGTGGCGGGCCTTGTCCGGGCCCTCCTTCATGTCGGCCTCGACGACGGGCATGAGCGATCCGTCCGGACGACGCAGCTGATAGCCCTTCTCGGTTATCGTGAAGGAAAGCATCTTGAGGGACGGGGCGCGGAATATCTCCCTGAGGCGAGAGGCCGAATCGGGATCGGCGAAGTTCGCCTTGATGCCCTCCGCGACGCCGGCGAGGACCTCGCGCGTGGTGCTTCCGTCGGGATTTAGCAGAACGTTGAGCGTAAGAGAGTCGTAGGCCGTGTAGATCTTGTCGATGACTTCGTAGTCAAAGGTGTCGCATGCGATGATCCCGGTCTTAGCAAGCCCCGCCTCCAGAAGCCGCTGGTTCAGCGAGCCGATGAACCCGCGAAAGATGTTGCCCGCCCCGAAATGCACCCATTCAGGGGTCTTGCGCGTCTGCTCGCGGACGGCCTGGACGTCGAACTTGGGAAGCGCGATGTTCTTGGCTTTCCAGTCGCCTGGGTTCTTCGTTATCGATTCAAGAG
>JBGUVV010000069.1:0-11582 GCA_045220525.1 Kiritimatiellia bacterium | reverse complement strand
GAACTTCGCGCGGATACGTCCGAGCGCCTTCGCCCAAGTCAAAGCCGCCTTCGTGCGCGCTGCGTCAAACCCCGCCGCGAGCGCCGCGTTTGCCTCGCTCATCGCCGCATCGACGCTTTCGCGCGAAATCGCAAGGACGCTCTCCTCTGCGCCATTCATGCGCAACGCGAAATGCACGGGAACACCATATGGCCAGATCGTTCCGCTCCACGTGTCTTTTGTCCGAACCTTTAGATCAACGCGGTCGATGCGGTCCGTCAGGTTTCCGAACACGGCCAGGTTCTTCAGGTCTATTTCCTGCCGCCCGCCCGAAGAAGCGTAGCGGTAGCGGTGCGCCATCGCCGTGGTCGAAACGGCGGCAAGCTCGAAGGACGATCCGTAGTCCGGGAGCGACGCGGCGTAATACCCCGGCTCCGCGCGTTCGTCGGCGAGCCGCGAGCGCTTCGAGAGGTCGGCGCCCTCGACACAAGGCGTGATGCGGATGAAATTGTAGTATTGCCGAATCGCCCCCACGCCCGAATGCTGGACGTGGGTGATGCCCCATGCCTCGGGACGGTCGAGAAACCTCTTGGCGGGGCCTCCGCTCGAACGCGCCCAGACGCCATATCCGGTCGGGTAGGCGCCGGAATACGCGACCGCGCTCATCCAGCCGAACGGCAGAGTCGCGCCGGGATGGCAGTTGCCCGTCTGCGCCTTCTCCCACGTCCAGCCGCGTGCCACGCCCTCGGAAGGGCCGACCTCCGTGCCGCCCGACCCCCAGAAAGCGTCCACATGCTTCGTGACAGGCTCGGCGAACGCGACAAGTCCAGCCGCAGCCAACGACATCGCCGCGAACAATTTCCTCGTTTCTCTTTTGATTCCAAACATCACTGCTATTATCTCATACCCCCACGCCATTGTCAACCGACGGGGACTGTCCCCTGCAGCTTCATCTCAATCACCGAGACTGTCACCACAACATCCATAGCCACAAAGATACGAGCCGAAATCCACAAGGCGCAACGCCAATGTTGGCAGAAAGAGAAAGGCTACGTAGCATTCAACTTGGCGCGGTGGTTTTCCTTCCCTTCCTCCTTCCCCCCCCGCACCCCTCATCCTCCTTGCTATCTTTTCCCTGCGCTGACGCGCAAGGGATGAACGACCTTTCACATAGACAGTGCCCAAAACCATCTCTTGAAATTTACAGTTGCTGGCCCTTCATTCTCATTGTCGTTTCATTATCCCGGCTGAAACGGACATCTTCAGCACATGGCTTTCGCCGGGCGCCAACACAAGAAAACGGTTCAGCCCCATGGCAAAAGGCTCCACGGCGACAAAGCGGCGCCACTCGTCGCCAGGAATCACACCGGGGCAGCGTTTCTCCGGGCCGGGATTCCAGAGGTTCAAGCCTGTCGCGCCCTCCGACACGATTCGAAGCGCAAGGGTTCGCGCATTGTCGCGGATGACGCACTCGTGGCGCGGCAGCGCCGCGCCGAAGAGCATGCTTCTGTCAACAGCGTTCGTCACAGGCACAGGTCCATTGTCATATCCCTCTATGATTGCCAAGTCCCGTTCGCCGACGCGAAAGTACGGATGGAATGCCACGCCCACTGGGAAATCGAACTTCGACTTGTTATTCGTCCGAAGCTCAAGAACCAGTGCGTCGTCAAGGCGAATCGTATATTCAAGAGCCGCCGATTCCGTCACAAACGTCAAGACAGCGGAATTCGCAGTCCGGGATGCGACCTTGAAATCAGACTTCCAGGCATAGCCGTGTATATGGGAATCGCCCTTGCCCAGCCGTCCAAACCACGGCCACGCTATCGGGATGCCGCCATGCCGCCAGTCGCGTGAATCGGCAGACTCTATGTCGGGCATCCACAAGAGTTCATGGCCGCCCGCCGCATACGACACGACACGAGCCCCCCTGGTCTCGACTACGCAGCGGGACTCGCCCTGTTCAAGCACGATGCGCTCGGCTCTCCCGACCGTGGCGAGCGCACAGGCAGCAAGCAACGAAACTGCGACCTTCTTCAAGCAGTCAATCCTCCATTAGGAGCGCAAAGTCCTCTTCAATCGGCGGACGGCCGTATTCGCTGATCTCGAAGCTCTCTATCGCATGCGGCACGGGCTTGCCGGGATACTGTTCTCGCCATGCGTCGGCGAACCGTTTTGCGTCGTTCACCTTGCGGTTTCCCCAATACTTCATCAAGTAGGCGTTGCGGCCGGCGATGTTAGCCTTGCGGTCGCCGATGGCCGTGACTTCGTCCTCGACGCCCTTGTCCCATGCAAGCCATTCGTAGAACTGAGACACTTGGCAGTCGAGAGCGTCCGCCCATTTGTTGATGTACGGATCGGCATCGACGAGGATATCGGGGCGCATCACGCGCGGAACGGTGAATATGTCGCTCATCAGCAGGATGAGCGGGCGGCGGCGGAGTGCCTTCGACCCTTCGATCCAGTGCGGACAGCCGAGCATGTAGCCGCAGTCCTTCACGAGCGTGCCGATCGTACGATGGTCGACGTGGTAGTCGCAGTCACGGTGCGTCATGACGATGTCAGGCTCGAACTCCTGAATCTTTCGCGCAACCATCTCGCGTGCCTCGATGGTGTTGGGACAGCGCGCATCTCCCCAGCCGTAGATGTCGTAGCTGTCGAGGCCGAAGACCTTTGCCGCGTTCAGCGTCTCCTGGCGGCGGATGGCGGCCACCTTCTCGCGGCTGTGGATGTGATGGCCGAGGTCGCCGTTGCAGGCCGCGACGAACTTGACGCGGCATCCTTTACCGATCAGCTTCGCCGCCGTGCAGCCGCAGATGATGTCGGCATCGTCCGGATGCCCGCCTATGACCATGATGCGGTACGGGCCGGGCGTCCGCGGTATCGACGCCTTCACAGGCGGACACGCCGCTACATACGTCCTGCCGCGAATGGCGTTGCACTCCCCCGCCGCATTCGACTTTCGAGCCGTGCTCGCAACAGCAAGCAGCCCAAGTCCCGCGAAGAATTTCCTTCTGTTGATGTTCATGTTGATCCTCGTCTGCAGCAATCAGAAAATTTACTTAATACCCTCCTGCAGAAACAGCATGCCATCCGAAGGTATGTCGTAGAACCAGACGCCCGGCATGCGCTTCTCCCCCCTGCCATTCTGCGGACGGTCCTTGTTCGCCAGCGCCACAGGCAAGACGGTTGCCTTGACGCCGAAGCGATGTAGTGAAACCCTCTCGTCGTCCGCGCCCATTACGCCAGCAACTAGAGCCGCACAGCGTCCCGAGCCATCCCGAGCTACGAAATCTCCAATGACGAACTTGCCGCCATTGGCAGATGTCACCTCAGCAAACGGCGTCTTGTATCCCTTCGCATACGCCGACCCGCAGATCCTGGCAAGCTCGGCTTCAGAGAAGCCGACATATCGTACGCCCATCCAGCGATAACGCATATAAGCTTCGTCGAACTTGCGAATCTCCCCAATGAGTTGCTGCACAGCATAGTACCGCGCCGTCGGCTCGCCAGAGGCGGTCATAATGTTGTTTGTCCACCACGACGGCGTATAGCAGGTGAAATTCAGAGTCTCCGCACCATAGGCAAGATCGGTAAAGGCCATGAACCGGAGTCGCGGGAGCGTCATCTCCATCTCCGGGAAGAGGGAATTCGCCTGCACATAGGGAGAGAAGGCAAGCCCGTGTTTCTTCGCGCAACGAGCGCCAATCTCAAGAACCTTGAAACGCCGCAGGAAATAGTCCGCACGCGTTTTCGCCGGTGCCGAATAGGGATAAAAGTCAATGGTAAGCTCCCTCTGCCCCTTCACTGTCTCGCACCAGCTCCGTACGTAGTCGTCATACGAATCAGTCCCCAGGAGCCTCTGCGCCTCCGCATCACCGACAGAGATGAGCGGACCGTAATCAGGGAAAAGAGCCGTGCGCGGCGACACGCCGCAAAGTTCCATGACACGGGCGTTGACCGCCGCGAAATGCGCGAAATCAAGCTTGGAAGGCTCGTCTCCGAGCGTCACCGCGCGCATCGCGGGATGCGGACGGAAATTTACGAGAGCCTTCTCAAAAGTGGATACCGGACGCTTTTCCGCCATCGTGCCGGGCGGCGTTTTCTTGCCGCCACCCCACCAGCCCGGCAGTCCAACCACGACGGCGCGAAGTCCGTACTTGAGAAAGAGGTCCAGCGTCTCCGTGTCGTCGTATTTTACGCCAGAGGCGAAGTCCGCTCCAAGCGCCTTCAGCTGCCGCACTCCCGCCTCGTTGCAGACAGCCTTGGAAAATCCGCTCACACCGATGGAAACGCGAGGGTGTACCGGATGCCGTGCACCAGTCGCGTAGTTCACGACCTCGAACGCCTCTGGCGGCAGCGGACGCTTCCACGCGCCTTCACGCAGAATGCCGCTCACGAGCATCTTTCCGTTCGCAGCCAGCACTCCGAACGGCACCATTACGTCCTTGTCGGGCGAGGCGACGAAAAGACGTTTCCCGTCCGTGGAGACTGCCAGCGGCGCGAGCGGACGCTCCGTCACGAGCAGCGCCTTGCCGTCGCTCGTCTCATAGGAAACCGGAATTCGCGTAATGCCGTCTGCGGAAGAGAACTGAACAGGAGCATGCCGCGCAAGGTCATAGACCGCTCCCGCAGTGCGGAGCAAACGCACCTCGCCGGCGTTCGGCAGTCCCTTGTCAAGCACCGTCTTCCACGGTCCGAAGTAGTCACCATAGCCGCGCCTGTCGTTGACGGCGAAGACGACGTCGCACGAGCCATAGCTGCGCACGGAGAGGAGTATCGCGTCATTGTCGGTCTCGGCATAGAGCGGAAAACCAAGGAGCGCTTTTACCTCGGCCGCCTTTGCGCGCATTGCGTGATCGACTTCTATCCCCTCCTTGTCACGTTTCTTGGAGATGGAATACACGATGGAACAATTCGGCAACGTCGCATCCGCCTTGAGGCCCGGCGCCAGCCCCGCAGAGGCGATTAGCCGCCCTCCACGCGCTTGGAATGCGCGCAGCTTCTCGGCCGTCTTCTTCGTAAGCACCTCGCATTCTGGCATGAGAATCGCCTTCACGGACGGCGGGATTCCGTCCCGTTCGATCTCCTCGTCGAAAAGCACGTACTGATCGAGGTTCACCTGCGTCACAAGCGAGCCGAAACGCCGCGTGTCGGTCGTCCAGTCCCACGGCGCGGTCCCGGAGAATATCGCGGCGGCGTGACTCGCGAGAACCGCCACCTCGGGCGCGCGCTCGGGCATGTTCCGGAAGAGCGGACCAAGCGGCACGGCCACGTCGCGCATCAGACCGCGCAAAGCCTCGAGAGTTTCGTCATTCGTCTTCGGCGCCCAATAGCGTTCGCCCGGCTCATGGCCGACAACTGCGGGGCCTACCGAAAGTCCAATGCCATCCGAACGGCGGGAGAACATCAGCCAGAAGGCTTCGAGCGCCCAGTCTGGTGGAATCGTCGCAAACTGCACGCCTTCGTTGGCCTTGTACCAATCAGGCAAAACAGTCGGCTTGTTCGCCCCGTCCGGCTGTATCCAGACCATGCGCACGATGCCGTCTATGCCGGAAACGACCGATGCGCCCGTGCCGCGTCCCGCCGCCTGTATCTCGGCGATTTGATAGCGGGCGGCGGCCGGATTCGGCTTCAGGTATATCCATTCGTGGAGATGCGAGTTGTGTCCACCGATACCCCAGAGATACGGCATGCGCAGCGCCGGTGCGTACATAGACACCATAGGGTGCCCGAACGTCTCAGCGAACGCCGCGCTGGCTGCGTCGTTCGCGCCCGCCCATCCATCGCCGTACTGCCAGAACCAACGATAGTACTTGAGCAGCGGATAGTCGTCATCGACAATGCGGTCTGCCGGAAAGTCCTTGAGCTCCTTCCAACTCGGGCACGCGCGGTCCTTCGCCTCGGGCGGGATGTCCGTGCCCGCGTAGGCGCGATAGGCCGCCTGTTCCGCCTCGCTGAACGAGGGACGCGAGGAGAGACGCACCTCCTCAAGCCCGCGAAAGCCGGCGAACGACCGCGCCCCGAGCGCGGCGTACGCCTGCGCGAGGGCCTTCGCGCCGGCCGCGATCGCTTCCGTGCAGCCCGGCGCGGCAGGGTCAATGATCTGCTCCTCACGGCCGATCTTGCCGCGTGCAACCGGCTTACCATCTCGCCCGACGCGTGGATATTTCGCCTTAAGGACGCGGCTTCGGCTGATGGCATAGTTTACAATCACCTCCGCCCCTTCCGACTCGAGCTGACGTAGGACATCCCGCTCATAATCGGGCGACGGGATCTTCGCCGTTCCCGATTTGAAGTCGTAAGCTCCCTTTCCCCAGGAGTAGAAGTTGAACCCCATCTCCATGAGGGTATCATGATGATACGGAACATACGCTGTATAGCGAATCTGGTCATCTACATCCCGTGCAGCCGCGACAAGAGACAGCCCCGCCACAGCCGCAAACATCAATTGCGATTTGTGAACATCCATAACTATCTGAAGCTTATGACAAATCCATGAACGACAGAATCGAATTCATACCGTATCACGACGATGCCATCGGCGCCACCAGTTCCCTGACGATACGAAGAGTCCTTAGAAGCAATTCCGCCACCGCCGCCTCCACCGCCGGAATTTGCCGCCGGCGCTTTCGCCGCTATATAGTTGAAGTTCGTCGTGACGACACCACCTTCGTCTACAATCGAGAAGTCGTGCTTAGTGCCGTTTCCTGCGCGCGTTCCGCCGTCCGACCCCTGAAATCCCGGAAATGCTGTGCTCTTGTCGTCTAAATACGCCTCCCCTGCACCTCCACCAGAACCATAGACAAGAGATTCGCCGGTAATGTCGGAGGCAAGCCCCTCGCCGCCAACGGCCGCCGTGCCGCTAGCAGGCGTCCCCGTTGCCTTTCCGCCATCCGATCCTGCGCCAGCACCGCTACCGCCCACGCGGTTATTGTAGTCGCCCCCCTTGAAATACCCGTATTCTACGCCATCAATCGACGACTTGAACGTTCCTGTTGCACCGGTAGATGCGCCTCGTGCAGCACCGCCGCCGTTCGCGCCGCTTGTCGCGCCCAGATAGTCCGCCGAAGAAAAGTACACGCCCGCATTGCCTCCGCCGGGAGCCTCGGCGACAACCGTCTCAGCCCTCCTTATACGCGAAGTCCCCGCAACCGGGCTGCGATTGTCGGACGACACCGCCGCCGCGCCAGCACCGACCTCCACAGAAAGAGTTGCATCGCTGTCAAGCTGAAGTCCCCGCGCCTCGACTACGCCTCCACCGCCACCGCCAGCACCACCGGCACCACTGCTTGAGCCCGCAGATCCTGCACCACCGCCACCGACAACCAGATAGCGCCGGGAGAGGCTTCGGCCCGCCTGATTCTCAAAGGTGGCCGCTGCCGCCGTGTTCGTGAAAATGTGGACGTAGGAGTAACGCGTGCCGCGAACATGTCTCTTTATGATGATGTCGCCGCCGACACATGGCGCGACGGGAACCTGATAGCGAATTACAACAATTCCATCGGCTCCGCCTGTCGCCTCCACCTTCTGTGCATCTGTCGCGCCTTGCCAAGCCAATCCGCCGCCGCCGCCACATCCTGAATTCGGTGCAGGAGGTGTCGCGCGGCAGAGGTTGGTCTGCACCAGACCATCCTGTTCCTTTACTTCTACTTCGTATGTCCCGCCATCGCCCGCACGCTTGCCGCCTTCCCCGCCTGGCTTAATATAAGTCGCTGTGGAGTAGAACATGCCGCCGCCACCGCCGCCGGAACCATAGACAAGCGACTCGCCAGTGATGTCAGAAGCGAGTCCTACGCCTCCCGCGGCAGCTGCCGCTGCCGCACCGGCCCCGCCGCCGCCACCGCCGCACCGTGCGTTAGTGTTGTTTCCGGCGCCTGAAAACCCAGCCCCAGGCTCTGTTCCTGCGGGAGAGACGCCAAACTGTGACGACTGATAAGTTCCTGTCGCGCCGAGATTTTGGGCTTCTCCACCTTGCGGAACAGTATAACGCGCACCCCCGCCACCAGCCGCACCTTGCGTTGCGCCCCTGCCAAGATTAGAGGATCCATTCCCCGCGTAGGCACCATTCCCGCCACCAAGAACACTCACTGTGAGCAGTTCTCCGTCCGTCAGACTCGACGCACCCGCCGCCTTTGCATCGCCGATGGCATTTGTTACGGCCGGAGCGCCTTGCCCCACAGACACGGAAAGAGACGCCCCCTCGGCCAATTCATAGCCGTCATTTTCATAAACTCCTCCTCCGCCGCCACCACCGCCGCCGCTGTTCTGGCCACGCCCTTTCGCCCCGGCACCGCCCGCGCCTACAACCAGATAACGAAGAGACAGTGTTCTCTTGCCGAGATTGCGGAACATCTCCACAGCCGACGCATTTGTGAATGTATGAACGTAGATGTTGTACAGGCCGTCGGCGGACAGGAATGTCGTAACGTTGCCTCCACTTGCATACGGCGATTCTGTTGCATAAGACACCGCCGCCATCAGCACACCCGTGAAGCACAAAGCGCACTTCACAATCCGCGCATACCATATTCTCTGCACTCTTGCACTCATTTGTCTTACCATGTTACTGGTCCTTTCTTGGTTTGTTTACTTTAAGATTTGCCATCGGTGATTCTCTTGTCATTTCATAAATCAGTTCTCCACCGACCATGATGTCGGAATAATGCAGAATGAAGCCTTTCAACGGCTTGCCGTTCAATGTCGCGGATTTGACGAACATATTCTCCTCAGACAGATTCTTGGCTGAAACCGCAAAGAACTTTCCGTCTCCCACGTTCAACTTGATGCACGACAACTGAGGTGCGCCGATGACGAACTCTCCGCTCGCGGGATTGACTGGGTAGAATCCTAGACAGGCAAACACATACCACGCGCTCATCTCACCATGGTCTTCATTGCCGCAAATTCCATCCGGCGCATTGCGGTAGAACCGGCGGCAAATTCCACGAACCCGTTCTGCCGCATGATCGGGACGTCCCGCGTACTGATAGAGATACGGTATATGATGGCTCGGTTCGTTCCCATGGACGTATTGCCCCCAAAGACCTGTAATGTTATTGTTCGTGCGCGCCTTGTCGAGATTAGACGGCAGAGAAAAGAGTTCATCGAGAAGCGTCGCCGATTTACGTTTTCCGCCAAGCGCCTCGACAAGTGCGGCAGGGTCTTGAAGCACATGCCACCTCCACTGCCACGCGTTTCCTTCCGTGTAGTCGCCTTCCCGAGAGGACGAATGGCCACATCTATATGGGTCAAATGGGTTGCGCCATGATCCATCAGAACGCCGCCCGCGCAAGAAACCGGTTTTCGCATCGAACACATTCCGCCAGTTCTCCGAGCGCTTTTTGAAGAACTCGGCGTCCGCATTCTCCCCAAGCGCAGCCGCCATCCTTGCCGCGCACCAATCGTCATAAGAACATTCCAGCGTGCGCGAAACACCTTCGCCCCTGAACTTGTCGCACGGGTACCAGCCATAGCGGTCGAGGACGTCCCAATGCTCCTTTTTCCGTTTTGGATGTGTCTTCGTCAATGTGTCTTTCACTGCGGCGTATGCCCGTCGCCAATCAACTCCCTTGAATCCCTTGAAGAATGCGTCGGCTATTACCGCCACGGCATGGGTTCCAATCATACATTGGGAATCCTGCCCCCACTTGGGCAGAACCGGCAGAAATCCCGCCGCGTCGAAATGCGCCAGCATGGAGTTGACGAAATCGGGCACAAGCTCCGGCGACGCTATCGTGTAGAACGGATGCGCTCCACGAAATGTGTCCCACAGCGACAGTTCCGAATAGTAGCGTCCATTCGGCGCAACGGCAATCTTGCCGTCCGCCCCACGATACCGCCCATCGACGTCAGCTATGTCTGTCGGCACGAGAAACATGTGATAGACGGATGTCATAAACTGGGTTGTCGCATCAGGATCGGAACCCTTGACTGTAACACGAGACAGGATTTCATTCCATTTCGCCCGGGCGGCGAGACGCACGGCGTCGAAATCCCATCCCGGAATCTCCTTTTCAAGATTGCGCATCGCGCCGTCTGCGTCCGTTGTTGAAAGTCCGCACTTGACGAACAGCGGATCATCAGGCTTCAAATCGAATGAGAGGACGTATTTCGGCGCGTGTACGCCTTCCTCTGACGGAAGTTCCTCGATGGACTTCGGCGCAGGACTGAAACGGATGTTCACGCCTATGTTTCTGTTCTTCACGAACCCGTTCCGTAGCAGGTGCGCACTTATCCCACCTTCAACAGTACATCTGGCACTGATTGGCTTGATCGTTTTCTTTGCATACGTCTGGTTGCCCATGCCATAATCGAGATCGACGAGAAGCCGCATCTCTCTCGACTGACCAGGACAGATTCGATATATGGCCGCATGCGAGGTCGCTGCTACCTCTACGCGAATCCCGCCACGGTCGAGTGTCACTGCATAGTATCCCGGTGCTGCCGTTTCATTTTCATGCGAGAATGTTGAGACGACATTGGTTACGTCACCGATAAAAGGCATTATGCCGACATCTGCATAGTCTGGACATCCACCACCGGGATTATGCGTCTGCGAGAACATCGTGATCTGACCATCTTCATAACGATATCCGCTGCAATAGCTCCACGACCCATTACCTGTATCGGGACCGGCCTGGACCAGACCGAAGGGATACGCTGCAGCCGGAAAACAGTGTCCGTCACCTCCTGTGCCTATGAAGCAGTTGACAGATCCGGTCAAATCAGAGGCGAATACGGGCAAAGCCGATACGCCCAAGACGAATGTGATCAACAGGCACATTCCACCGCTCATGCTGCCTTCCCGCACTAGGCTTTTCCACGAATGTCTTTTTATCTGTCGCATATTCCTTCCTTGTCGACGCTTAACATATCATACTTCTTCGCGTCGTGGCGAACTTGTCACTACAACTTTTTGAAACATCTTCTTGGCCGTCGCCCAGCTTTGTCCGTCGCCGTCGGCATCGACACTAGAATCGACGTAGATGTTTGCTGCATACACTTCACCTCTTGCGGCAGCGAGCAGAGCACAGAGTGCCCCCCGATAAGTGCCATGTTTTTGCCTGCGGACATCGTTATCGCTCCTTTCTTTTTTGCCGTTTTCGGGAAGCCCGAAAGCCAATGCCGCGCCCATGCTGCGGCAGTCCTCCAGAACTTCGACACGTATTGTACCATAGCCCTCTTCTAGATACAGTTGCAATCGCGCAAATAAAATATTCTCGATTGCGCAGTCGGGGGAAAGTAGACCCTCTCCGCAAAATCATCGCGCAACTTGCGTAATGAACCGCCCACCTATTTTGCATTATGCATATTTGGTGGGCGAGAGAATCAAACGGGAAAGACGGGAAAGATTGGGGGACGACTACCGCCAATCCATCCAGGGAGTCATGTAAAGAGGAAATTTCGAAACTCCATTGACCGATGAAAAATCGCCTGGGTGCAGAATGACGACGTTGCCGACATTTGCCTTGAACTTGGCGCGGAATTTGTCAAGCGATGCCGTCGAATAGTCCTTCTCGCTCTTTACCTCCACAGCCGTCACGTTCTTGGTACGACGCATTTCCGCATTGGCAACAAGGAAGTCCACCTCCATCCGTTTTTCT
>JBGUVV010000068.1:0-2761 GCA_045220525.1 Kiritimatiellia bacterium | reverse complement strand
GGCCCTCAGCGCGGGGACGAGCGCGTGCATGTTCCAGACGAGCCGGTAGTCGGCCGGGTTTATGCGCGAGAACGGCAATGCGTAGGTGAGCTTGTCCTCTCCGATGTCGAGCGAGTCCAGGAGCGAAGGCAGGTGGATGTCGGCGGCGACGCCCTCAAGCTGCGTCGAGCGCCCGTCGACCCTGTAGAACCTTGCGGTCGTTATCTTGCAGGAGCCGTATCTCTCCGGGCCCAGGCCCATCACGGTCTGCACAGTCCCCTTGCCGTGGGTCTTTACGTCCCCCACTATGACGGCGCGGCCAGTGTCCTGGAGATGACCCGCGACGATCTCGGACGCGGAGGCGGAAGCGCGGTCGGTGAGGACCACAAGCGGGCGCTTGAACGCCGCGGGGTTGCCGGGGGGAATCGGCAGGACCCCGAGTGAGCGCACGTCGCGGATCTGCACGACGGGTTCCGGCGAGAAGGCGGAGCCTCCCGGCACAAACAGCGCGGAAAGGAGGACCGCCTCGCGCAACGAACCGCCCCCGTTGCCGCGGAGGTCGAGGACGAGCCCCTTTACGTCTTCGGCGTTGAACTCGGCAATGTATTTCGCAACGTCAAGGGCGCAGCTGCGGAAGCCCGGGTCGGAGGGCTTCTTGTCCATCGTCCCGTAGAAGCCCGGCAGATAGACGTAGCCGACCTTCGCCGTGACGCCATCGAGCGTAACTCTCTCCACCCGGCCAGTCGCGGCCTGGTCCTCGAGCTTTATCTCGTCGCGCACGAGCTCTATCATCTTCTTGGTCGTGCCCGAAGGATCGGAGCGCGGGACGATCTCGAGAGTGACTCGCGTCCCCTTCTTGCCGCGGATCTTCTTTATGCTCTTCTTCATCGGCTGCCACATAACGTCCTCGAGCTCGCCGTCCTCCTGCTTGACGCCGACGATCTTGTCGCCCTCCCTGATGCGCCCGTCGACGTCGATAGGCCCGCCCGGCATTATTTCCACGATCTTCAGCGCGCCGTCGTCCATGGAAAGGACCGCTCCCACTCCGCAGAGCGTCAGGTTCATTTCCATGTCGAAATCCTCCTTCGAGGCGGGCGACATGTATTCGGAATGCGGGTCGTATGCCCGCGCCACGGCGGAAAGGTAGTGCTGCAGCACAGTCTCGCCGTCCGGCTCGAGGAGCGTTGCCGCGTACTGGCGGTATTTCTTCACGATGTCCTTCGCGACGTTCAGGACGTTCGTCGACTTGTCGAGGTCGTGGTTGACCCTGGCGACAAGCGCCTCGTTCTTCATGCGCTTGCGCCAATGCTCCTCCGCCTCCTCCTTCGTCGCGGGCCACGGGGCGTCCTTGCGCTTTATGCGGTAGGTCTCGTTGGACGAGAAGTCGAAATCCGAGCTGAGGACGAGGTTGGTCGCGAAATCGACGCGCTCGCGAAGACGCTCGACGTAGAGGTTGTAGACATCGAATCCAAAAGACACGTCGCCAGACTTGATCTCGTCGTCCAGCCTCGTGTCGCGCCGGGCAAGGCGCTCCAAGTCGCTTTTCAGGAAGACCGAGTGGTCGAAGTCGTAGAACGTGACGAGGTTCGTCCACGCCCTGCGGGAAATCTCGTCGTCAAGCCGCATCTGGGAGATGTGCCTGTCGGGCAGCATGTCGCCGAGACGAAGGCCTATGTGGCCGTCGGCCTTGCCTGGATACAGCTTCGCAATCGGCGTCGGCGGGGCGGGAGGAATATCGACAATACCCTCCGCCGGCTCCGACGCGCACTGGCAGCCCCATAGAATTGCGGTAAGCGCTGATACCGCAGAAAAGAATCCAAGCATCTTCTTCATTTTCCGCTCTCCATTAGCCTCACAAGACGGTCAAGCTCCGCAGGGGGAATGACGACCCTGCCTGTCGAAAAGGCGCTTGTTAGATGGTTTGAATTTATGATCACGGCGCCATGCGATTCGGCTATCTTCGCCTCGAAAGTGTCGGACGCAAACGCGAGGACGGGCGTCACCGTGCCGCTCCATCCGCTTTTCGCAAGCTTGGCCTTCACGAGAGCGGCCTCCTTGCAGACCTGCGCAAGCGGAGAACGGGACGGGAGCTGTCCGTCGAGAAGTATGTGCCCCGAATCAAGCGAGACCTTGCCGCGCCAGAATTTCGTCTCGACCGCGAAGACGCCCGCCGGGCCCGCGACCACGTGGTCGATGTGGGTTCCCCCGGCGACGAAGTCGTTGAAGACGTGATACGTGCTGGGCAAGCTCTTCAGGATGCCGGAGACGCGCTCCTCGCCACGCGCGCCCTTGAAGTAGCGCTCGACGTGGCGCATCCCCTTCATCAGGCTCCACCCGCAGTGGAGAAGCGAAAGGACAAGCGCCACGGCCCCCCAGACCAGCGACGACGTGACGAGCACGGCGCACGAGGCACCGGCCGCGAACACCCCGAGGAAAAGCGGCCACAGTCCGAAGACCATTCCCTTCACGCGGGCCCACTCGCCCGCCACGCCGTGTATTTCAGCCATGTTCAGTTCCCCTGTTTTGAAGAAGAGTCCTTCCTCTTCAGGATTAGGAGCGGAGTCGAGTTCTGCCCAAAGGAGGGCTCGTTGTCGACAAGCGAATAGTTTTTCTTGAGAAGCTCCCAGCAGCGCATCTGCTTTTCAACCGGCCGCTCCGTCCCCCGCGGCATTTCCACCGCGAACGAGTAGCCCGAGAGCGCGGCGACGGGAGCGGAGGCCTCGGCCGCGAAGCGCTCGTACTGCTCGTCGGAGACGACTGCATAGGGCCCCATCTCAAATCC
>JBGUVV010000067.1:0-5047 GCA_045220525.1 Kiritimatiellia bacterium | reverse complement strand
CAAAGATTCGCCGATACCTAGTTTCCACAGTTTCGGGCACATGGAATCGTATCGCTCGACGGCATGGTACGAGCTGCTTCTTCGTTTCCGCAACGATACGACCTCGGATTTCAGGCTTTCGTCAGGTTGCATCGCCCACATGGGCATAGGCCCCGCCAAACTAGACAGCGACCCTTCCGAGGACGTGACGATCGTCCACAAGAAGACGGGCGAGATAGACGGCGAAACGGTGAAAGCGGGTTCTTCAAGAGAATTCCGCCATGAGGACGTTCCGCTCTGGCCCGGTACGATCAACGTCTTCTGCGCCGACGTGTCGGCGGCAGGCAAGACGCTTCTCCGCCGACGCATCGCCTGGGATCTCTCCAAGGGGTTGAAATTCGCCGATCCCGTGTTCCGGCCTTATATAAGAAGCGCATTTTATCCTTCGTCCGGCAATCTCCTTCGTGCGCTCTACCATCGTGGCGGCATCGGCAATCTGACGAAGGCCGAGTTCCTCGTCAGAGGCGACGACGGCAGGATCTACTGGCGGAAAGACATATCCTGCGCCGCCGGATCTAACCGTATTCCGGACACCGATGTGTTCCTCGAACGGATAGGCGATCTTCCGTCGCAGAACTACAAGGTCCTGTTCAACGCGACGGCCGCCGACGGGAAGACATATTCCGCAGAGAACACCTTCTCGGTCGCAAAGTTCCCGTGGCAGGGTCTCGCCATCGGCAAGGATCGTGTCGTCATTCCTCCCTTTACGCCCATATCTGTAGATGGCCCGAAAACATCTTTCCTGATGACCGGATACCGCTGCGCAGGCGTTCTATGGGATGAGATATATGCCGGCGGCGAGAATATCCTTGCCGCTCCGGTCGAGCTGAAGATGAACGGCGAACCGTTCCGGCCCGTGTCGTCCAGGATCGTGTCCGCCGAGGAAGACCGCGTGGTGCGGGAGATCAAGGCTGAATGCGGGACGGTGAGGCTCGTCGTGTTGCAGGAATACGATTACGACGGCTTCTGCATGGTGACGCTTGAATTCGATCCGTCGTCCCCCGTGGCGGTCAAGAGCCTTTCCATTTCCGTTCCGCTCAAGAATTCGCTTGCAAAATACTTCGAGGTGCCATTCAGGGACGACAAGCGCGATGGACAATCGCCAGATTTCACGCTTGCGGAAGGTCGTGGGGAAGTGTGGAACAGTTCGATGCACGTGCGTCCGGGTACGCTCGACATATACAAGGCCTATGTACAGCCTTACATCTGGTACGGCGATTCGAAGCATGGAATCTCCACGCTTCTTACGACACCGAGGGGTCTGTCCCACAACGCGAAGGACGTCATGCAGCGCATCGAGAGGGAAGGCGGCGCGGCGACGCTCATCCATGATTTTGTCACGAAGGAGATCGTCTGGGAATCGCCCAGGACGATAAAGATCGCCTTTCAGCCGTCGCCCGTGAAGCCAAAGGTCTGGGCCGACCAGCGCTTCGCCCAGCACATGTATGGATACACATGTCCGTCTAACGCGCTTGGCTTCTCCACGTCGTTCACAGGCTTCTGGGCAAACGCCCCGATCCGTTCCACGTACAACATCCTGCCGGGAAACGACAGGTCTTTGATCGACTGGTGTCTTTCACACCGGGAGAAACCGATGAAGTGCGATTTCTATTCCGAAGTCGACCGCTATATCGCCCGCAATGCGGAATGGTTTGAGACCAACAGATGGAACATCACGGCGAAGGCGTTTCGCGACAGGCAGAAGAACAACTGGCGCCTTACCGGGATAAACCGCCTGAACTGCTACTACGACCCCGTACTCGTATCATGCTTCTGGCCGGAGTGGGAGATGTACAAGGCGGAATGGTCGGTCGACGAATGGCCGGACGACGACTTGTACAACGAATATCTCGGCAATATGCCGTCGAGCTACATAGACAGGCTCTTGTACCACATGCGAAACACCATTTCCCTCGGTGCAGACGGCTTTTTCTTTGACTGCTACAGCATAATGTGCTGCAGAAACGTTCCTGCTTCCGGCGGCAGGGCGTATTTCAAGGATAAATTCACGATACAGCGCCATTTCGGCAACATCGTCCATTGGCGCGAACTTGTGAAACGCACGGCGACGATGTGCTACAGGCTTGGGGTCTTGCAGAACGGCCGCCCGGCGGTGACCGTTCACGCCACCGACGGCATCATCCTTCCGGTTTGCTCGTTCGCGTCAGGCGCAATGGTCACGGAGAGAGGTGGACACGGCGGCGAACTGCCCGATGCATATTTCGAAAGCTATGTTCTTTCCGATGTGACTGGACTTCAGTGCGGCGTCATGACCACGCCAATAATGAAAACTCTCGAACCGGAGACTGGGGGTAAAAAGGAGAGTCAGCTCAAGTCGCTCATGGCGTTCATGTGCGCATACGGCATTTTTCACCTCACCGACCAGGGAACGCTCTACAGGCCGTGGTTCGAGAAGGCGTGGAACATCGTCTTCGACTACGGGTGGGGAAGACCGGAGGTCACAGGCCACTGGTACTACGACAAGAATCCTCAGCCGGTTTCGCACACTGGGAGGAACGTGCGGCTCACGGTTGCGGAGAAGAAGGGACGTTCCGCGCTTCTGATGTTCGGCAACCTCGGCGACGGTGAAGTGATTGGCTTCGATGTCGCGGGCCTTGGTCTCGGAGACGTGCGGATAAGCGATGCCGAAACCGGTGACGAGATAGGTAGTCCCGAGATTTCCGTAGATCGCCATGGTTACCGTATGGTTCTCGTGGAAAAACGATAGCTTTGCATTGAAAACCTCTAACGAACAAAAAGGAAAAACGTGATGAGAAAGATCATTACCACCGCATACACACTGTCAGTCGTCATGTCGGCCGTAGCCGACCATCAGATATTCGGCGGCGACGTCGCGGCCGAGTCCGTGACTAGCAAGGAGACGAGGATTCTCTTTGCGGGGAATACTGGAGAAGGCCGTACGTATACGCTTTCTAAAGACGCCTCGATCCATTCGGGCGGCATGGCGAATACCGGTTCGGTCGGTAACCCGCAGAAGGCGGTCTTCGACTTCACGTCCGGCAACTATACGCTAACGCTCCGCAGCGGGACGTTCCTGACGTACAGGAACGACGTTGAACTGTGGTTCAAGGGCGGAACGTGGGATTTCGGCGAACATAGTTTCTACGCCGTAGGTAAGCCGGCCGGCGCCAGCTACGGATACCGCAACCTTATTGTGCTTACCAATGGGTGCAAATTTACCAACTGTGTCCTCGGCGACGCCTATAAACCTGTGCTGTACGCCTCTTCCGACATACGGATGATCATCACAGGCGGCTCGTCGGTCACTTCGGGGGCGATGGGAATGTTTGCAAACGAGGATCCTGACGGGATGCCGTCGACGAACATGTATTTTGAGGTTAGCGACGGGGCGTCGCTGGCCTGCAGCGACTTCACGTTTGACAAGAACGTGAATTCGGTCTCCGCCGCAGTTGATCGTGGCAACCGGATGCTGGTCACGGGCGCGGGATCGCGGTTCATCCAGTCCGGATCGTTCATGATGGGCAGTGGAACGAAAGGGAACATGCTTGAGATCGCAGACGGCGCGGAGGCGACGATAGGATATCCGCGACTTGGATATGATGCGGGCACATCCCAAACCGGCATCTACGTCCACGACGGAGCTTCCTTCATCGCGGTCAACGGCATGATGTTTGGAAGTTCGAACGGGGGCAGCAGCTACGTGGCAGACTGTGGCGGGATGTTTCTGCGGGTCGTGAATGCCACCGCGAAGATTGGTTCGTCAGGCGGACAGAATCTGATCCTTGGTTCTGCCAACAACGAGCTGCTTCTCTCCAACGCCGTATTCAAATGCGCGGCCATCCGCGTCGGCGAGGTTGCGGGTGCGACGAACGACATGGTTCGCATTCTCGGACCGGACACATCGTTCGCGTCCTCGTCGTGGAAGCCGCTTTTCGGTAACGGCGGTGGCGGCGTTCTCGAGATCGGCGACAGGGCGAATGTGTCGGTCGGGGAATTGGCGTTTGACTCTTGGAACGGAAACTCCGCCAGCACCGCAACATACGCGTCATCGAGCAATACGCTGCGTGTCACCGATGGCGCGTCTCTTTCGCTGGGTTCGTCCGGCACGTTTTCAATCGGCAATTCTAAGGAAGCGGCGGCGTCGGACAACGTGGTCGAGGTTTCCGGCGGAGCGACGCTGCGCACGGCAACCACGGTGTTCGTCGAAGGCTACGGCTCCACGCTCGTGGTGGACGACGCGACGTTCACTAACTCGTGCAATACGATTTCGTCGCAGGGTAACGACGGTGTCGCGGTGTTTGTCGGTCGCAACGCCGACAGCCGTACGTCAACAAACTGTGCTGTTGTCGTGAGGGGATCGCATCCGAAGATACGCATACCCTATACCACGATGTGCTTCAACGCTAATTCCCGTCTGCGCTTCGAGCTGCCGCCGAACGGCTACGACTACGAAACCGAAGGCGAAGCTCCGCTCGAAGTGCACCAGCTGATGAACCAGTCCATGGACTACGAGATCACGGGCCTCGACGAGCTGCAGAGGAATATCACCGGCCGTACGAAAGACATACCGCTCGTGAAGATGACCTACCGCATGTGGAATGGTTCGGCGGCATTCGCCGCGCTCGACCGCGTCAACGCAAAGCTGGAAGTCTCGAACCCTGGCTGCCGTCTTCACAAGGAGACAAATCCCGCTGGTGGCGAGATCATCTACCTGTGCGTCAAGCGCAAGACTCTGGGGACGTTGCTCTTGGTGTTGTAGCGTGGGGTTGCAATGTCGCCGTTGACGTATTTCCTTCAGGGGTGCGATTTTAATTTGTTGAAGAATTGACGCATTTTACGCCGCGCTCCTGAGCAGTGCGATGACGGCGCAGACGCACGCCGCGTTGTGGAGGCACCAGTGCATCCCGGCCTGCTTGCACCTCCGCGCGACGGGAGTGCTTTTCTGGTACAACAACACGCCCGTCCCGCAGCTCGGGTCGCATGCGTGGGACTACGACCTCGACCAGACGGCGAGCTTCTTCGCGCA
>JBGUVV010000066.1:0-2297 GCA_045220525.1 Kiritimatiellia bacterium | reverse complement strand
CCCAAGTTCCCGTTCGACGGTGCTGCGCTCGTAAGGCGAATAGTCCAGTTTGTCCTGGTCGAACGCGCACCACCACATGTACATCGGTGCCCCGGCCGCCCAGGAACCGAAGAGCTGCATGCGCATCATGTCTGCAGCGACACGCTCTGACGCAACGCACGGGCCGAGCGACCCCGCCTCCTCGACTATGCCGACGCAGCGCGTCAAGTCGGAGTAGAGCGTCGTCTCGCAAGGCGCATGGCATCCGTTGCGCAGGGAGTTGAGCGGCTCTAAGTTGCAGTTTGGCGTCCAAAGCGGATACGGATGCGTCGTCACAACGTCAACTAGTTCGCGCATCTGGAACATGTTCGTCTTTGCGTCCCACCTAGACTTCACGCCGTGAAGTCCGCTGACGAGCGGACGCGACGGATCGGCGCGGCGGATCTCCGCGCCTATTGCGTGGAACCACAGCCACATCTGAGATGCATCGGCCTCGCCCATGCAGTCGCACTCGTTGCCGAAATCCCAGGCGACGATCGACCCACAGTCCTTAGTCCGCTCCACGAAATACCGCACAAACCGCGACTGCCAGATGACGACATCCGGAGTCGTCACGACGTTCTGCCCCTCGAACGCCGGCGGAACGAACATCCTCCCGCTCATCCAACCCGTGACGAGCCCGACAATCAGCTTCACGTTCCGCCTTTCGGCTGCGTCGCATACGAAGCGGAATCGGGACATCATCTCGTCATCTACGGCGGCGTAGTTCTTCAGCGGCCCGTCGTTCTGAAGATAGCCCTCGAACCTACCGACAAAGGCACGGTCTGTCGTAAGCGGCTGGAAGTCGGGCCAGAGAGGGAACACCCTCACGACCTCAATGCCGTGCGAGGCCATGAGATCGAAGTCTCGCTCGACCTGGGCGGGATTCCAGTCGCGCCACATGCGGACGCCGGCGTGGCTCGCCCAGTAGTTGCAGCCCACGGCAGTGTGGCCGGGCGCGAACGCCGTCGACGCGGCAAGAAGTATTGCAGAAAGAATTGTCATAGTTTTTTCTCGTGTTGCGGCGCGGCTGGAATCCGCGCCCTACCGTTTTCCTTCCCCCTTGTGGATTCACGTTCCAGGAGATTCGCCGAGAGGAACACCTCGCGCGGCAGGAGGTCGGGGTTGGCGAGGCGCTCGAACATGAGCGAGACCGCCGTAGCGCCGATCTCGTGGCAGGGCTGCACGACGGTGGTGATCGGCGGAACCGACTCTTCCGCGAGAGGGTCGCCGTTCACTCCCGCAAGAAGCACGTCGTCGGGGACGCGCTTGCCGATGGCCTTGAGAGTCTTTAGAAGAATCGAGGCGATGTAGTCGTTCACGGCGATGATCGCGTCCGGACGGCTCTTGCCCGCGAACACGCGCGCCGCCGCCCTGGTGTTCGCCGGGTCTGCGAAGAAGACGCTTTCGCGCTTCCATGGTAGGCCCGCCTCCGTGACGGCGATGCCGACACCGGTGCCGCGCTTCAAGGACGTCGGCGCGGGCAGCGGATTCGAGAAGTACATTATCTTCTTCGTCCCTGCGGCAATGACGTGCTTCGCGAGCGCGTATCCGATTCCTGTATTGTCAACGCCGACGAGGTCGTACTCGCTGCGGCTCGGCGGCGCGACGAAGTCGCTGTCGAGTAGGACGACCGGGATCCCCGCCGACTTGAACAGCTTCAGTATTCCCCTGTTCATCTTCTCGCCGTCGCGAAGGAACTGGAGCGGCTGGAAGAAGACGCCCGAGACCTTCTCGCGGATGCACACCTCGGAGAACTCTACGGCCCGCAGCGCCCGTTCACGCATTGAGCCGGAGCCGAGCGCGGCGGTGAGGATCGTCCAGCCCCGCTTTTTCGCGGCGCCCTCTATGCCGCGGCAGATGCGGGCGTAGAACGGATAGTACGCGTCCGGCACGATCATCGCGAACTTCTGCGCCGCCTTCGTCTCGGCGAGGTCGGCGAGGAACGTGCCATAGCCCGGTCGTCGCTCCACGAGCTTCTTGTCCAGCAGGTCCCGCATCGCGGCCTGCACAGTCGCCCGCGCCACTGAAAAGCGCCGCATAAGCATCCTGTCGCTCGGCAGCTTGCGCGTAACGTCGTACTTGCCGCTCACGATTTCCGCGCGCAGCACCTCGCCGATGTTCTTGCCTTTGCCCTTGTTCTGCATTCCGGGCAAAGTCTAGCAAATGCGCCTGTGCAAGCGCAATATGGACTAGTCCACTTTTTACGCCGTAGCAAATGTGGCGGAGTAGACCGCAGACGGCGGCTAAACCTGCATGAAGCCGCCTGGCATCGGTGC
>JBGUVV010000065.1:0-6621 GCA_045220525.1 Kiritimatiellia bacterium | reverse complement strand
GACGTGCGGACGCACATCCGACCCACAATTACGGCGGCAGGAAGCCACCGTCAGCCATCGCGACTTATTATAGATTTGGAATCATTGTTGGAAAATGAATTCTTGAAATTATCCTCTTGCGCGACATGGCATGTTTGTGGTATAATCATTGCAGTTGTTGGTATGGTTTGCCGTAGATCGCGGTTGTTCCATTGGCAAGTGTGCTTCAACTAAGGATCGTATAAAATATGAATACTAAAATTGGTTTTGCTGCAGTTCTTTCGATGGGCCTTGTGGCTCTTCAGTCGCAGGCTGGCGTAAAGTACGACGTGGAATGTACGAATGACTGGTTCGCGGTCAGCGCATCCTCGCTCCCTGCGGGGAAGATATCCGGTACTGTTGCCGGACAGGGTGCTTGGACAAGCGTTCCATCCGGTGACAACACTGCGACTGTAGCAGGTTCGAAAATCATTCTCGACACTGCTGTTGCCGATCCGCTCGTCTTTAAGCCGACGTCTTCGAACGCCGTTCCGGTGGCGCGCATAGTTTCTCGGATGAAGGTTACTCGGTCTTTCGATTTGCCGAGCACGGCCGAGCTTGTCGGTGCCAAGACCGCGCTCTGCGCCTGCACAAACGGCACGGGTGCGCTGAAATGGTTCGCGCTTACCAGCGGAGCATGGGCTGAAATGTCAAATGGAACGCCTGAGCCCGGCAATGTGTATGAAATCGTCCTTGAAACAGATGTGGATGCACATAATATCCGCTATCTCGTCAAGAAAGACGGCATATCCACCTATACCGTCGTAAGCGACGATGGCGAAAATAGCGGCTGGATTGCTGACTCCGCCTTGACGGCGCAGATTTCTGCGATTGCCTTTTCTGGTGAAACGGAGATCGAGAGCTTCTATGGCAAAGAGATCGTTGGCTCGGACGGCAAATCTACTGACGTAGTGATACCAGTTGCTGATACCAATGCCCCGGCGGTTAAAGTTACGAAGGCCTGGATTGACGCGAATATGGATGCCAATGTCGATACTGCGGCCGGTTTGTCTGAAGCCATTTCTCATATCAATGACACGGCGGCGAATGGAACGACTTATTGGCAGAGCTATGTCCTTGGTCTCACGCCGTCCGTCTCGACGTCCAAGCCGATTGTGCAGCCAGTGCAGAACGCCAGCGCAAGCAAGGTTGCGTTCAAGCTCGGCAATGTCACGGTCAACTCCAACGCAGGAGTGCCGGTCTCGTATCGCGTCAACTCCTATAGCGACGCGGCGTGCTCCAAGGACTTGCAGGAAGGCACGTTCGTCGGTTCCGGCGAGACTGCCGAGAGTCCGGGCGAGCTTCCGACTAAAGCCGGCGCTACATACTACAAGCTCGAAATCAAGTTTGGAAATTGATGCAGCGCGACATGGCTGCTACAGGTGAGGGGTTGCGGTTTCGCAACCCCTCGTCTATTTCACGTAATCCCTTTTGCTTGCATTGATGTTTTAGATTTGAGATAATATCAGCAATGAAAAACGATGTCATTGTAATAGGCGCAGGCGTGGTAGGCGTAATGACCGCGCGTGCGCTTTCGCGCTACAACCTCAACGTCAACGTGCTTGAGGCGGGAAGCGATGTCGCGGAAGGGGCGTCGAAGGCGAACTCCGCGATTGTTCACGCTGGCTTCGACGCGAAGCCTGGCACAAACAAGGCCAAGTTCAACGTCCTTGGAAATAGGATGTTCGAAGACGTCTGCCGCGAGCTGAAAGTTCCCTTTAGGCGCAACGGCTCTCTTGTCCTCGCCTTCGGTGCCGAAGACGAGAAGTCGCTCGCGGACCTCAAGGAACGTGCGGCGGTCAACGGAGTTCCCGTCGAGATCATTTCTCGCGACGAGCTCATAAAGCGTGAGCCTAACGTATCGCCCGAGGCGACTGCCGCGCTCTGGGCTCCGACTGGCGGAATATGCTGCCCCTACGAGCTTACGTTCCGCGCTGCCGAGAACGCGGCGGCCAACGGAGTCGTTTTCTCGTTCGATTCGAAGGTGACCGGCTTCCGCCGCGACGACGCCGCGAAGGACGGCCGCCGTTGGAAGGTCTTCACCGAGGACGGCCGCGAGTTCTCCGCCAAGGCTGTGGTCAACTGCGCGGGCATACGCTCCGACGAGCTGAACAATCTCGTGAGCGCGACAAAATACGAGATACAGGCGAGGCGCGGCGAATACGTGATGCTCGACAAGGACGAGGACGGCGCCTTCTCCGCTACGATGTTCCAGGTGCCTTCGAAGATGGGCAAGGGGATTCTCGTCTCGCCTACCGTCGATGGAACCGTGATCGTCGGCCCGACCGCCGAAGACATCCCCGACAAGGAAGACCGCGCGACGACCTACGAAGGCCTTGAAAAGGTCAAGGCGGGCGCAAAGAGGACGTATCCAAAGCTCCCCCTCGGCAAGGTCATCACCGAGTTTTCCGGCCTCAGGGCCCACGAAACGACTGTCGGCGACTTCATCCTCGGGGAAGTCCCGGATGCGCCGTTTTTCTTCAACGCAGTCGGCGTCGAGTCGCCGGGGCTTACGAGCGCGCCAGCCATCGGAGACTTCCTTGCGTCCGACGTCGCCTCGAAGATCGGCGCGTCGAGGAAGAACGAGTCGCTCATTTCGCAGGATGTCGGATACTGGCCGAAGACGCGCGAGATGAATCCAGAGGACCTCGCAGAGCTTGTCAAGCGCGAGCCGTCGTTTGGCCGCGTGATATGCCGCTGCGAGGAAGTGACCGAGGGCGAGATCAGGGCCGCCATCAGGGCTCGCGTAGGTGCTCGGACCCTTGACGGCATCAAGCGCCGCACGCGCTCCGGCATGGGAAGATGCCAGGGCGGCTTCTGCACGCCGCGCCTCATCGAGATACTTTCCGCGGAGCTCGGGCTTCCTCCGGAGGCATTCCTAAAGTCGCGCAAGACCGCGCCTGCAGAACTGAGGAAGCGCGATTCCGCAGGCGACTCGCATTCAGTCGGCTCTTCGGTTGATGTCGCCGTCATCGGCGCCGGGCCTGCCGGCCTTGCCGCCGCGGTCGCCGCGAAGGGCGAGGGCGCGAAGAACGTGCTTGTCCTCGAGCGCGACGACGCGCCTGGCGGAATCCTCCAGCAGTGCATACACAACGGCTTTGGCCTCCACCGCTTCAAGGAGGAACTGACTGGCCCCGAATACGCGCAGCGCTGGCTTGACATGGCCAACGAAGCCGGGGTCGAGATCCTCTGCGGCACGATGGTCCTTGGCATAGACGCCGACAGCGCGGAAGGGGACGTGAAGATCACTGCGATGTCGCCTCGCGGAGGCCTCAAGACTTTCAAGGCGAAGGCGGTCGTCCTTGCGATGGGATGCCGCGAGCGCCCGAGAGGGGCGCTCATGACGCCCGGGACGCGTCCGGCTGGCGTCTACACGGCAGGCACCGTGCAGCGGCTCGTCAACATGGACGGCATAATGCCCGGCAAGCGCGTCGTGATACTCGGCTCCGGCGACATCGGCCTCATCATGGCGCGCCGGCTTACCTTCTCCGGCGCTAAGGTGCTCGCCTGCATCGAGATAATGAAAAAGAGCTCTGGCCTTGTCCGCAACGTGGTGCAGTGCCTTAACGACTACGACATACCGCTCCTCCTTTCGCATACCGTGACGGACGTTGAGGGCGTGGAGCACGTGACGGGCGTAAAGGTCTCGAAGGTTGACGACGCCATGAAGCCGATTCCGGGGACGGAGATCCACTTCGACTGCGACACCCTCGTCCTCTCCTGCGGGCTCATACCCGAGAACGAGCTTACGAGGAAGGCGGGCGTCGAGATGGACCCTGCGACACGCGGCCCGAAAGTAGATCCAAAGACGATGGCGACGAGCGTCCCTGGCATCTTCGCAGGCGGAAACGTGGTGAGGGTCTACGACCTCGTCGACTGGGTGAGCCGCGACTCGGAAATCGCCGGCCGCAGCGCGGCCGCGTATGCAATTCAATGTAGGAATAGGACAGGTATGTTTTTTAGCCACAAAGTACAGGAGAGGCAGGAGTGGTTGGGGTCTGGGGCTTTGCCCCAGCTCTCCTCCTGTTTCTCCTGTTCTCCATGCTTAAATCCTGTTAATCCTGTCTAGACAAGAAGGAAATTTGTAAATGAAAATGATCTGCATAAACTGCCCGAGGGGGTGCGAACTGGATGTCGAGAGGTCGGCGGACGGAACGGTTGCCGTCTCCGGCAACGCCTGCCCGCGCGGCGAGGAATACGGCCGCGCCGAGCTCGTGAACCCGACGCGGATGGTAACAGGCCTTGTGAGGGTCGCGGGCATGCGCAAGCCGCTGCCCGTGAAGACTGCGAGCGCCGTTCCAAAGGGGAAGATCGACGCGGTCCTTTTCGCCATGCACCAGGCTACGGTGCAGCTGCCGGTGAAGATCGGGGACGTCATCGTGAGCGACGTCGCGGGAACGGGCGTTGACCTCGTTGCGACGGCAAACATGTAGGCGGGGCGAAGATGTTTGACCTTAAGAAGAAAAAGGCGTTCGTCTGCGATCTCGACGGGACTCTTTTCATGGGGCCGAATCCCATAGCCCCCGCCGTCAAGTTCGTGATAGAGAACACGAAGTCGGGGCGCTTCAGGTATTTCTACCTCACCAACAACACGTCGAAGTGCCCAGACGAGTATCTGAAGAAGATCTCGGGCGCCGCGATTCCCGTCGCCGAGGACCAGATACTGACGCCTCTCATCACCCTTGAGGCTTATATACGCGAGAAGGGCTACAAGTCCGTATTCCTCATCGCAAGCGAGAAGGTGACGGCGCACATGTCGGCGAGGCTCGCCGACGCAGGCGTCCGCTTCGGCTACGACCCCGAGGAAAACGAGCTCATCGCGCTCACCTACGACAAGGAGCTCACCTACGACAAGCTTGCGAAGGCGACAAGCCTCTGGAACATGAGGAACTGCCCGCCGTCCCCCATGTGCCCGGTGCGCACGAAGAACCAGTCGCCCGTCGATTTCGTAGCCACTCATCCCGACAACTGCTGCCCGTCCGAGCGAGGCCCGATCCCCGACATCGGCGGGATGATGAAGTTTCTCGAGATCACGAACGGCATGAAGCCGAGCCATGTCTTCGGCAAGCCGTCGCCGACTCTGCTTGCCCCCGTCCTTGCGAAGTTCTCCCCCGAGGAGATCGCGGTCGTGGGCGACAGGCTCTACACGGACAAGGCCATCGCCGACAACGCTGGAGTGGATTTCGTCTGCGTCCTTTCCGGCGAGACGACGCTCGACGACCTCTCCCGCTACAAGGGCACACCGCCCGCGATAGTAGTGGAGACGTTCGACAAGGTGGAAGAGTGACAGCAGCTTAAAGACAAGGAGGAGATGAAAATGATGAAGAAGACCTCGATCCTGGCGGTGCTTCTGGCCGTCTTGGCGGCAGGGTGCGCATCTGACCTGAGGCAGCCTGCAAACGCGACGATAAAGACCGGCGGCGGCCCGCTCGTGCAGGCGCACCGCGGAAGCCGCGGCGAATACGACGACAATGCCCTCGGCGGGTTCAAGCTGTGCCTTGAGAAGGGCATACGCGGCTTCGAGACCGACATACGCTTCACGAAGGACCGCAAGCTCGTCATCATGCACGACAGCCGTGTCGCGCGCACGACCGACGGCAAGGGCGTCGTAGAGGAGATGACTCTCGATGAAGTCAGGAAGTGCCGCCTGCAGGCGTGCTCCGAGCCAGTTCCGACGCTCGACGAGGTCCTTGGCGCCTTCAATCGCCGCGGCGACGTATTCATCGAGCTTGAGATGAAGGCGTATCCAGGCGCCTTCTACACGCCCGAGGTCCTTGCC
Source organism: Kiritimatiellia bacterium (assembly GCA_045220525.1). Classification (GTDB taxonomy): domain Bacteria; phylum Verrucomicrobiota; class Kiritimatiellia; order RFP12; family UBA1067; genus UBA1067. The sequence continues at coordinate 824 of JBGUVV010000065.1, read as the reverse complement.
GAATACTGCCGCGCACTGAGCAAGGCGGCGAAGGAAAAGCTCGCGCCTGGGACCTACGCCTTTACGTGCTTCAACACGAATACCCTCGCCACGATGCGCCGCGTCGCGCCATGCGCGCCGACGGGCTACATCATGGGAGGTGGGCTGACCGAAGAGCATATCGCCACGGCCAAGGCCCTTGGCTGCGCAAGCGTCGCGCCGCTTGGAAAGAAGACGACGAAGGAGATGGTCGAAAAGGCCCATGCCGCCGGGCTTACGGTCTGCCTTTGGATGTGCCAGAGCAAGGCGGACTGGGACGAATACGCCGCGAAGGGCGCAGACCGCGTCACGAGCGACTATCCGATGCTGCTTGCCTGCGCTATCGAGGGCAAGCGCAAGAAGGTCGTCGCCATGGACCTCGACGCCACCCTCTGCCAGCACCGCTCTCCCATTCCTGAGAGGAATCTCGCTGCGCTCAAGGCGCTTGAAGGGCAGTACAAGTGCGTCATGATCGGAGCTGGAAACGCGCCTCGCATATACAAGCAGATGGGCAACTACCCGATCGACATCGTCGGCAACTACGGAATGCAGATAGCCGAGGCCGCCGACGGCAACTTCAGGATCGTCAAGGCCGTCACGAACGAGGTTGACCGCAAGTTCTTCAGGGAGAAGACAGACGCGCTCAGGAAGAAATACGGCTACACCGAATACGACGGCGAGCCCCTTGAGTTCCACGCCTCCGGCATGGTGACGTTCGGGCTCCTCGGAACGTCGCCGTCGTCGGAGCACAAGATCGCCTTCGACCCCGACAGGAAGAAGCGCCGCGCGATGTATCCAGAGGTCTG
>JBGUVV010000064.1:0-5885 GCA_045220525.1 Kiritimatiellia bacterium | reverse complement strand
TAAACGAGTCGCTTGTGGGGGCCGTCCTTGAGGCGCGTAAGTCTCCGGCCGTCGGGCGCATACTCGGGGCGAAGCACGGCATCCTCGGCATCCTCGGCGACGACTACGTTGACATGCGCAAGCCTTCCGAGAAAAAGCTCCTCGCAATCGCCGAGACTCCCTCGTCTGCGCTCGGGAGCTGTCGCAGGAAGCCGGATCTTGCCGACTGCCGCGCGATCTTTGAGGCGTTTCGCCGTCGTAGCGTAGGATACTTCCTCTACATCGGCGGCAACGATTCAGCCGATGCAGCGCGCATCGTGGCGGAGGAGGCCGCGAAGGAGGGTTATCCGCTTGTGGTCTATCACATTCCCAAGACCATCGACAATGACCTTCGTTCCTGCGACCATACGCCTGGCTTCGGTTCGGCGGCGAGGTTTGTCGCAAGCGCCCTCAAGGGAGACGACCTCGACAACCGCGCACTTGGCGGCGTGAAGATCGACGTCATCATGGGCCGCGACGCAGGCTTCCTTACGGCTGCTTCCGCTCTTGCGCGCGTTCGCCCCGACGACGGCCCGCATCTCATCTACCTGCCGGAGGTGCCGTTCTCCGAAAAGAAGTTCGTCGCCGACGTGAAGGCTGCGATGAAGAAGTTCGGAAGGTGCGTCGTGGCAGTTTCCGAGGGAATCCGCGGACGTGACGGCGTTCCAGTTGGCGCAAAGCTCTCGGACGGCGAGAGGGATTCCCACGGAAACGTCCAGATGTCCGGAACCGGGGCCCTTGGCGATGCGCTTGCAAAGCTTCTAAAGACCAAGGCCGCCATAAAGCGCGTCAGGGCCGACACGTTCGGCTATCTCCAGAGGTCTTTCCCGGGCATTGCCTCCAAGACGGACCAGGCCGAGGCTTTTGCCGCAGGGAAGGAAGCGGTCAAGGCGGCTATCAAGGCTGCTGGCGGAGCGCATCTTCCGACAATGGGCACGATAGCGATTCGCCGCGCCAAGGGAAAGAGCTACAAGGTGTCGTTTGAGCCTGCGCCCGTTCGCGACGCCGCGAAATACACGCGCTCCGTTCCGCCGCAGTTCATAGCCGCAAACGGCCATGACGTCACAAAAGCCTTTATTTCCTACGCAAAGCCCCTCGTGGGGGATCCCCCTGCCTGCGAGATACTATAGGACCTGTTTGACTGAAACGGCGATTTTCGGTATAATTCTACAAATAAAACCTCAATAAGGAGACGAGAATGCAGAAAAGCGATGCAAGAAGCGGCAACGTCGCGGCGATAGCTACGATGTTCGCGCTCTTTTTCATGATAGCCTTCGTGACTAATTTCGCAAGCCCGATGGGCGTCATAGCGAAGAACCAGTTCAACGCTTCGAACGCTCTTTCCCAGCTTGGCAACTTCGCGAACTTTTTCGCCTATCTCTTCATGGGCATTCCGGGTGGTCTCATCCTCAAGCGCAAGGGCTACAAGTTTACGGCCCTTACGGCGGTCGCTGTCGGCTTCACGGGGCTCGCAATCCAGCTTCTTTCGGGCTATGTCAGCTCGTTCCCCGTCTACGTCGTAGGCGCGTTCGTCGCGGGCTTTTCGATGTGCATGCTCAACCTCGTGACAAACCCGCTTCTCAACACGCTTGGCGGCGGCGGCAAGAAGGGCAACCAGCTCGTGCAGTTCGGCTGTTCCCTCAACTCCGTTGGAGCGACGCTCTCCCCGATGGTCCTCGGCTGGCTTATCGGCGAGATCACGAAGGACACGGCCTTTGGCGATGCGCGTCCGGCGCTTCTTATCGCGATGGGCATTTTCGCGGCTGCGTTTGTGATTGTGGCGCTTTCCAAGATTCCCGAGCCGCACATGGAGACGGCCGAGGAGAAGGCGGCCCGTCTCTCCGGCGGTTCCAGCGTTGTAACGGACATTGTCGAGACAGTCAAGTTCCGCCACTTTACGCTTGGCGCCATTGCGATCTTCTTCTATATTGTAATCGAGGTCGGCGTTCCTTCGATGGGCATGCTCTACATGACCGACTGCGTCAAGGACGCGGCTGGCGAGATCGTCTCCAAGGGCCCGGGCTATGTCGGCGGCGCTGTCGCCGGAGTCGTATGCGGCGCCTATTGGTTCCTCATGATGTGCGGGCGTCTCCTCGGCGGTGTCGTCGGCGGCAAGATTTCCTCGCGTGTGCAGGTTTCGTTCCTGGCGACGCTCGGCATTGCGCTTCTCCTCGCGGTCATGTTCTCGCCCGTGAAGATGATTACGCTCTTCGGCTATCAGTTCCCGCTTTCGATGGCGTTCATGGTTGCGGTCGGCCTTTGCACTTCGGTGATGTGGGGCGGCATCTTCAACATGGCGGCCGAGGGCCTCGGCAAGTATGTCCCGATGGGCTCCGGCATCTTCATGGCGATGGTGTTCGGCGGCGTGCTTATCCCCGTACAGGGGCTTATCGCCGACAAGGTCGGGATATTGAGCAGCTACTGGTTTACGGTCGGCCTGCTTGCCTACGTGCTCTTCTATGCGCTCGTAGGATCGCGTGTTACGAAGAGGCTTGCGTGATGGTCTAATTTGAAAGGAGCGTTGAAATGCAGAATCAGGAATTCTATGACAAGGTAGTCGCGGCGTTCGCGGCGAAGTTCGGTTCGAAGCCGGAGGTTGTCGCCTACGCGCCCGGGCGCATCGAGGTTCTCGGCAACCACACCGACTACAACGAGGGATTCGTGCTTTCGGCCGCGATCGACAAGGGCACGTTTTTCGCGGCGTCCCCCTCCGACGACGGGAAGGTGACTCTCGTGGCCCTCGACATGGACGGCGAGGCGTATGAGACGGACATCGGTTCCGTAAAGAAGGTCGAGTCCGGAGCCACGTGGGCGAACTATCCGCTCGGGACCTTCAACTGGCTCTTCGACGGCAAGCCCGCCGCCGCGGGCAAGGGCTTCAAGGCCGTGTTCGGCGGCAACATCCCCCTTGGCGCAGGCCTCTCGTCTTCCGCCGCGCTTGAGATGGCGACGGTCCTTGCCCTTGCAAAGATCTACGGCATCGAGAAGGACAAGACGTCGCTTGCGAAGATCGGCCAGAAGGCGGAGCATACGTTCGCGGGCTGCCCCTGCGGGCTTCTCGACCAGGCCTCGTCGCTCTACGGCAAGGCGGGCTCGCTCGTGAAGAGCGACTTCCGCACGTGCTCCTTCGAGTCCGTGCCGCTTGGCGACAAGGTCGCGTTCATGATGGTCAAGTCCAACGCGAAGCATGCGCTTGTGGACGGGGCCTACGCCTCCCGCCGCCAGGCTTGCGAAGACGCCGCCAAGCATTTCGCGGCAGTCCTCAGGAAGAAGGTCACGCACCTCAGGGACGTCACCATGGCGGAATGGGTGCTCTACCGCGGCGGGCTCAGCGAGACGGCTGCGAAGAGGGCCGTCCACCCGATCGGCGAGGACGAGCGCGTTCTCCTTGGCTCTCAGCTTCTCGAGAAGGGCGACCTCGAGGGATTCGGCGCACTGATGTACGATTCGCACGAATCCAGCCGCAACTGGTTCGAGAACTCCTGTGAAGAGCTTGATGCTATAGTCGATGCCGCGAAGGCGACTCCTGGAGTCTTCGGCGCACGCCTTTCCGGCGGCGGGTTCGGCGGAAGCTGCTGCCTTCTCGTCGATCCTGCGGCCGCAGACGCGATTGCCGCGAGGATTTCGAAGGAATACAAGGCGAAGTTCGGCGACGAGCCGGTCTGCTCGCTCATCAAGCCATCCGAAGGAGCCCACGTCGTATGAAAAACAAATGCTTGATTGCCTTTGCGGCCTCCATGGCGGCGTTTTGCTCGTTCGCCGAGGCTGAGACCGCCGAAGAGGGCGCGGAGCAGGCCGCCGAAACGCCATCTGAGGCCGGCGAGGCCGTAAAGGCTCCTGCGGCTCCTATCTCCGAGATGTTCACCACGCTTCCGTTCTGCCGGGAGCTCTCTGGAACTGCGCAGGTCCTGAAGCCCGGCGCAGAGGAGTGGATGGCCGTAGAAGACGGCCGCTTCTATCCTCTTGGCTCCGTCTTCAAGGCCGGTGAGGGCTCTCGCCTTGTAGTCGCGTTCGGCAAGAACTGCACAGTGGCTGTCGAGAACGGATCGTCGTTCGAGTCGCGCAAGCAGCCTCTCGGCGTCAGGTCGCGCACGATTGCGCTCATAAGCGGAACGGTCCTCGTCTCCCTTCCGGACAATTTCCCCGAGGGCGCGTTCTTCGTGACCACCCCTGGCTTTACCGCCAAGAACCCGGCAGGCGATTCGAAATACGTCTATACCGACGTAGGCGACGGGTTCGAGGCCACGGTCCGCTGCGTGACAGGTTCCCTTGAAGTAGAGGGCCGCCATTTCGCGATGTCGAAGATGAGGGCCGCGAACGAGTTCAAGATCCGCTGCTCCCGCGACAACCTCGAGACCATCATCTACGGAGTGAGCGGCGACTACATTGTGCGCCTTGACCAGGGCCTCGGCAGCACGATGGAGATCGGCGATTCCGGCGAGCGCAAGGAGGTCGTCAGCGCACAGACGCTTGAATGGCATCTCACGCCTGAAACGCGCGTGCAGATCAACCGTGCGGTCCCATCGATCGGAGAGAAGATGTCCGTGCATACGATGGCGTTCGACGCGGCCGGCACGCTCCAGAGCGAGAGGACTTTCTGCGAAGGGCGCGCGGAGATCAACTCCGGCGAGCTCGTCGTAAAGGAGAGGGAAGACGCTGAAGAGCTTGCGAAGCGCGCTGCAGATGCGACGGAAGAGGCTGCGGCCGAAGACGTCGAGGAGTCGAGCGCCGAGTCCTCTTCGGGGTCGTCGGGCGATTCAAAGACCGAGTCAGACACCGATATCTAAGTCAATGTCCAACGCAAAGAAAACAACAACAACAAACCGAGATTCGTTTCCATGGTAATCCTTCAATTCAACAAGCTCATACGCAACAAGTTCATATGGGGCGCGTTCGCCGTCGCGATTTCGGCGTTCTTCGCCTTCGACTTCCTTCTTGACGACATTCGCGGAGGCGACGAGCCGTCTGCGGCTGGTGCCGGAACCCTGGGGGGCGAAGAAGTCGACGCCAAGGAGTTCTCCGCCATTGCCGAGGAAATCCGCGGTCTTGGCCGCCAGCGCGACTGGAAGACCGACCAGGGCGAAATCAACCGCCGCGCATGGGAGAACTATGCCGCGCTGAAAGTTGCCGAGCGCGCAGGGATAGAGGCGACGAGCGCCGAAGTCATGGCGATGATCCGCCGCGAGCCGTCGTTTCAGGTCAACGGCGCGTTTTCGTTCGCCCTCTACGAGAGGCTCCTTAGGGAAAACTCCATGACGCCCGAACGCTTCGAGGAGAGCCTGCGCAGGCGCCTTACGCTGATGCGCATGAGCCAGGGCGTTCTCGGAGCCGCCGTATGGAGCTCGCAGATGGAGCTTGACCAGGCCGTTGCCGACATGACCGACACCTTCACCGTGAAGGTCGCGTCGTTCTCGCAGGACAAGAAGGCCGCAGACGCCGTAAAGCTTGACGACGCGGGCCTCAAGAAGTGGTATGACGAAAACTCGAAGTCGCTCGAGCTCCCGGAGCGCATCAAGATACGTTTTGTGAAGTTCGATGCGACCGACAAGAAGAAGCTTGCCGCCATGACTGTCACCGAAGACGAGATGCGCGACCGCTACGACGTGACCATCGACAAGTACACCTCCACCGACACGAACGGAGTCGAGACCGTGAAGAAGTTCGAGGAGGTGCGTGGTGAGATCGAAAAGGACCTCCGCCGCATTGCGCTCGTCTCCTGCATGGAAACGAACCTCAACACCCAGGCCTATGCCGTCAAGGCCGCGAAAGGCTCTTCAAGGCTTGACGAGATCGCGAAGGCCGAGGGGCTTAAGGTCTTGACGAGCGACTGGTTCACCATCGACGGCGACTTCAAGCCCGGCTTCATG
>JBGUVV010000063.1:0-2672 GCA_045220525.1 Kiritimatiellia bacterium | reverse complement strand
GCGCCGAAGAAGTCCTTCTCGGAATCCTGCAGGAGGCAGGCGAGCTGAAAGCGGGCCGACGAGTTCGCGGGGTCCTTTCTGCAAACCTTCTTGAGGCCCGCAATGGCCTGGGGGAGCCTTCCCGCCTGGTAGTCCTCCATGGCGGAACGGTAGAGGCCGTCGGTCCTCTCCTTTGCAAATTCTACGCTCTGCACATAGTCGCAGCCGCCGGCGCACGCAAGTGCCGCACAAAGAGCGATTGCCTTAGTCCTCGTCTTCATCTTCATCCTCCCCGTCTTCTTCCTCGTCCTCGTCGTCTTCATCGTCGTCGTCGAACTCGTCCGGCGTGTCGTCGATGAAGAGATCGTCGTCATCCGTAGCCTCCGCCTTCTCGGGAACGCCTTCCTCGTCGGGCGATTCATCGTTAGTCTCGCCTTCCGCAGGCGATGCGGCTTCCTGCGCAGCCTCTTCAGAAGCCTGCTCCAGAGTTGCGCCATTTTCATCGGCCTTCTCAGCCTTCTTGTACTGCGCGGCCTTCTTCTTGGGATTCGACCTCTGGAGCGTCGGGTCGAGGTCGTTGAGCTGCTGAAGCGAGGCAAGGCCGAAATGCTCGAGAAAGAACGCAGTCGTGCCATAGAGGAAAGGATGCCCCGGAAGCTCCGACTTGCCCACGAGCCTTATGAGCTGGAGGTCCATGAGCGTCTTGATGTTGGCCGTCACGTCGACGCCGCGTATGTCCTCGATCTCGGACTTCGTTATCGGCTGGCGGTATGCGATGATGGCCAGGGTCTCAAGCGACGCGCGGCCAAGGCGGTTGGGCCTGTCGAGCTTGAGCATCGCCCTGACATATCTTCCGCAGGCTGGAACGGTCTGCAGCCTGTACGTTCCGCCCGTGCAGACGAGCGAAAATCCTGCCCCTGCGACTTCCAGCGCCTTTCCAATGCCCCTTACGGCCTCTTCGACCTCCTTGGTCGTGCACGTGCGATAGACCTCTGCGACTTCGGCGTCCTCGCCCTCCTCCGGCTCGACCGCGCGTATCGAGTCCCTGAGCTCGGAGATGCTAAGCGGGCTTTCGCTCGCGAAAAGGAGAGCGCCTGCTATTTCCTGCAGCGAACGCGGCAGCGGTATCTTCACGTCGTCATTCATAATCGTCAGGCCTTTCAAGCGGCTTGTCCTCAGGATCCTCCTTCGACGGGATGATCGTGATCTCGTGAAACGCCGCGTTCTGGTAAACTATGACGCGCCTCTGCCTGAGAAGCTCGAGAAGCGCGAGGAACGTCACGATTATCTCGCCTCTCGGCGAACGCTCGGGGTCGAACAGGGTCGCAAACGAAGTCTGCCCCTCCTTGCGGACGCGGTCCAGCACAAACTCCATCTTGTCAGGAACGGAGAACCTGACGCCCTTCAGTTCCTCGTGCGGCATCTCGCTCGCGCGCGCGAGGACGTCGCGGAACGCCGTAAGGAGGTCGTAGATGTCGAGGCTCGCAATGGCCGTCTTAGCGTCGGCCGCGGTCTTCTCGAACTTGGGGCGCCCGCCGCCGTAGTCGAAGCTGTTGGACCTCATCGCCTCCATCTTCTCAAGACGGATCGCGGCGTCCTTGAACTTCTTGTACTCGATGAGCTGTCGGACGAGGTCAAGGCGGGGGTCGACCCACTCGCCGTCGTCCCCCTCTTCGGCGATGCGCCTCGAAACAGGGAGGAGCATCCGGCTCTTTATCAGCATCAGCGTCGCGGCCATCACGATGAACTCGCCGGCAATGTCGAGGTTGAGGCGGCGCGCATCGTCGATGAAGCGCATGTACTCCTCGGTGATGTGGCCGATGGGGATGTCGTATATGTCGAGCTCTTCGCGGCGGATCAGGTACAAGAGAAGGTCAAGGGGACCCTCGAACACGTCGAGGTTCACCTTGTAGTCGTCCGCAAATAGCTGTTCCTGCGCCATGCCGTCACATGGATGTCATGCGAAGAGCCTCCTGACGTGGCGGTCTCCGATGTTGGCCTCGATCTCGCGGCCGATCACGGCCTCGCTGCGCTCGAGGGCGGGGATATACTCGTCCTTCAGCTCCGCCGCGACCTTGAAGGAGACGTGGATGAGCTGGCGGAAGGACGGGTTGTAGAGAGGCTCAGCCTCGTCGTGGCGCAGGGTCTTCGCGAACGTCTGCGCGTCCCAGCCGTCGACGACGTCCGGCGCGGGGAGCTTCGACTTGTCGACGTCGATCACAGTCGCGTAGGGAACGGTCAGCTCGTCCATGCGCGTAAGCGCGATGCGGTATATCTTCTTCGCGAGCTTCAGAGCCTCGGGGTCGGCGAGCGCGAGGCCGATGATCTCCTCGAGCCACGTGGTGCCGGCTGTCTTGACGTGGATCCCCATGTCGTACTTGCGCACGAGGCGGCCCATGATCGGGTAGATCGAGAACTTGTCTGACCCGGAGTGGATGGAGAGCTTGAGGTTAGGCGGAAGGCCGAGCTCCTTCACCGCCCACTGGATGACCTTGAGGTCCTCCTCGAACTCCTTCTCGAACTGCGCGAGGTCGCCGACGTAGTCGACGCCCTTGTTGAAGCGGCCAGTGAACTTCGGCGCGAACGTCTGCAGAGGAACCTTCTCCTTGGCGAGCTCGGTGAGGATGTACTTGATCTCGTCGGGCGTCTGCGCGACATCGACCTCGTCCATCGAGACTTCGGTGACGAAGTTG
>JBGUVV010000062.1:0-3645 GCA_045220525.1 Kiritimatiellia bacterium | reverse complement strand
CATCCGAACACTGGAGCCTCACCTCCGAGACACCAGACTCACCGTCCGCTTCAACGTCCGACGCGCCACAATTTCCGACAACACGGCGCACGCGATCCTGCGCATCGTGCGGGAGCTCGTCTCAAACGCCATTCGCCACGGCAAGGCGAAGAGCATCCGCATCGCCGCGGATTCGACCGAGGGCGCATCATGTTCTCCGTGCGGGACGACGGATGCGGTTTCGATCCGAATTCCGTGCCGGGCGTACGGCAGGGCCATTTCGGACTGTCCGGAATACGCGAACGAATCCGCAAGCTGAATGGCACCCTTTCCATCGAGACAGTCTATCCACACGGAGCAAGAATCACCATCGTGCTCAAAGGCATCCAACATGGAGAAAAGCAGAAATGAAGAAGATCAAGGTGCTGATCGCCGATGACCATGAAATCATGCGCGTAGGGCTGGCAACCATGCTGGAGACCGACGCCGCCATCAAAGTCGTGGCAGAGGCCGCGGATGGCTCAGAAGCCGTGCGCAAGACGATTCAGCTGCATCCCGACGTCGTCGTAATGGACCTGATGATGCCGGAGATGGACGGCAGCGAGGCTACGGCAAAGATAAAGGCCGCCGTACCCGACACGAAGATTCTCCTGCTCACGACATTCGGAACCTCCGACGGAATAGCCCATGCCCTTGACGCCGGAGCGGAAGGCGCGCTCCTCAAGAGCGCCGCCAGCATCGACATTCTCAAAGCCGTAAAGCGGATCGCAGAGGGCGAGCATGTCGTGTCCGATGAGGTACGCGAACTCATTGCCAAGGCGCCACCTGTGCCTGAACTCACGGAACGTCAGCGGCAGATTCTGAAATCCATAACCGAGGGACTAACCAACTACGCGATAGCGATGCGCCTTGGCATAAGCGAAGACGGCGTGAAGCGGCACGCCAACGCGATATTCCTTAAGCTTGGTGTCGAGAGTCGGGCCGAAGCGGTATCAATGGCCTTCCGCAAGCACTTGCTGAAGATGTAATCTTGTTAGTACAAACTGATAACTGTCTTTCTTTTGGTGACAAGCCCCGCGAAACCATTGTAAAACGCGCATTTCCGCCCAATCCCCCGCAACTGTTCCATACAAATGGGGACAGACCCCGAAAGCAAGAGAGATTAGCGACGGGGACAGTCCCTCCCATACGCCTATCGCTTGCACATAAGCGGCACGGACGAGAAGCCCTCGGGCCTGTCGTACAGCTCGCGTTCTGCGCTCATTTGGCTTACCTCTAACTTGTTTTTCGTTGTGTTTCAGAAGAAAATTCCATCTTGTCACACCAAGATGTCGCAAGATTGCGCGTCAAGCCCGTTTGCCGCCGCAAGGACCATGCCGTAGTTCACGACGGGCACTCCGGCGAGACGGCAGGACTCTATGCGGCGAAGGACGGCCCTGCGCGTCAACATGCAAGCGCCGCAATGGACGACGAGAGAGGGTTTCTCGCCCTCGTTCACCGGAAACGACCCGCCGCTCGAAAATACGAAAGAAAGGCGCTTGCCGCCGCAGAGCTTGGAGAGCGCCGCCGGAATCTTGACAGTCCCAATGTCGTTGCACTGGCGGTGGTGGGTGCAGCCCTCGGCCACAAGCACCGTGTCGCCGTCCTTGAGCGACGAAGGGGCGCGAAGCCCCTCCATGAACGCCGCAAGGTCGCCCTTCTGCCTTGCAAAAACCATTGAGAAGGAAGTAAGGCGGGCTCGCGGACGGAAAGGACCTACAGCCTTCGCGACCTCCGAGAAAGCCTGCGAATCAGTTATCACAAGGCAGCCGCCCTTCTCGCCTGGCGGAAGAATCGTCGCCAAGACGCCAGAGAGCTCCTCCGGCTGGCACACTGCGCATGTCGCATGGACGTCAAGGCATGCGCGCAAGACCTGCACCTGGGGGAGAATGAGTCTGCCCTTTGGGGCGCTTTCGTCTATCGGGCATACACATACGACGCGGTCGCCGGAAGAGACGAGCCCGTCAAGAAGCCCCGGCTCTGGCCGCACCTTGATAGACGAGAGTTTTTCAAGAAGACCCTGCGCCGTCTCGCCGCGCCTGTGGACGACCATCTCAACGGAGCGCCTGCGGCACTCCTCTGCAAAATCGCCGAAAATCTTTTTCTCGCCGTCCGACATCTCGCCACCGGCATCCACCCAAACAGCGACATCAGCCGTCGAAAGGACGTCAAGAGTCCGCCTTACGCGCTCCGCGCCCAACGCGCCCACGTCGTCGAGTCCGGCCGTATCGGTTATAAGGCACGGGCCAAGCGGCAGTATCTCCATCGCCTTGGAGACGGGGTCGGTGGTGGTTCCAGGCGTGTCGGAGACAATCGCCACCTCCTGCCCTGCGATAGCATTTACGAGAGTGGACTTCCCTGCGGTCCTAAGGCCGAAGAACGCGATTCTCACGCGGTTCGCGGAAGGCGTATCTGAAAGCTCTGCCATAAATCCCCTCCCTTAGGGCGCCTGGAAAGAGTTAAAGGCGTTCATCGCGGCATCAGGCCCGTCAGAGAGGACGGCAACCGCCGCCTTCGCCGCGGCGGCAGCAGCGAGGGCTATCTTTCCGCCAGTCTCAGGATCGGGCTTGCCGAGGACGTGGCCGACAACGTTGGAGGGGTCCTTACCGACGCCTATCTTCACGCGGACGAAATCCTGAGTGCCAAGCCTCTCGATGATGCTGCGCACGCCGTTGTGCCCTCCGCACGATCCGCCCTTGCGCACCCTGAGGCGCCCCGCAGCAAGGTCGATGTCGTCGTGGATCACGACCAAGTCGGAAGGCGTCGCGTTGGAATACTTGACGATAGGGGCGACGGCGTCACCGGAAAGGTTCATGAAAGTCTGAGGCTTTACGAGCGTCACCTGGTTGCCGCCAAGTGTGCAACGGCAGACGAGCGCATTGAACGCCTTCTTCTCCTCCCAGACGCCGCCCGAAGCCGAGGCGAGCGCGTCAACCGCGTCGAAGCCGGCGTTGTGGGGCGTCTTTTCGTAGCGCCGCCCCGGGTTGCCAAGTCCGACGACAATCTTCATGTCAAGGCGTCACTCGTGATTGAAGAGGTCGTTGATGGACTCGTCGTTGTGGGTGCGCTTGATGGCTTCTGCGATAAGCGGAGCCACGGAAAGCCGCGTCAGCTTGAAAGGAAGCTTCGAAGGGTCGAAGCTTTCCCGAAGCGGAATCGAATCCGTGACGACGAGCTCGTCGAGCTGCGTCTCGTGCATGAGGCGGTCGACGCCTTTCTCCGTAAGCGGGAAGTGCGAGACGAACGCATGGACGCTCTTGGCGCCGTTTTCGCGGCACATCTTCGCCGCCGCGGAAAGCGTTCCGCCCGTCGCCGTCATGTCGTCGATCATTATGACGTCGCACCCGGAGACGTCGCCCACGACGGAAAACGCATCCACCGTCGAGTCGCCCGTCCTCTGCTTCGCCACGATCGCGAGCCCGCAGCCGAGCTTGCGGCTGTAGCCGTATGCCGTCTTTGCGCCGCCGGTATCGGGCGCGACCACTATCGGACTGGACCAGTTCTGCTCGCGGATGTAGCGCAGTATTATCGGCTCCGCCTTGAGGTGGTCGAGCGGAATGTTGAAAAAGCCCTGAATCTGGTTCGCATGGAGATCCATCGTGAGGACCCTGTCGGCACCGGCCGTCT
>JBGUVV010000061.1:0-18154 GCA_045220525.1 Kiritimatiellia bacterium | reverse complement strand
GCTTCGCCGCCGTAACGACAAGCTGATACGTCCCCTCTGGGATTCCTTCCGCCTCAAAGAGCCCGTCCGCGCCGCTCTCCCCCTCAGCTACGACCGCGCCAGTGTATGGATTCGTGATTCTGACGCGGGCGCCTTCGAGGTGAGGCGCAGATTCGAGATTGTACGTAGCGTCGTCCACGCAGTCGATTCGCACGGAGCCCGTCTCCTCGCTAACCGCCATGAACGTCATCGGCACCGTCAGGAACGTCTGCTCCTCGCTCTCTCCCTTGTTCTTGCCGTTGATCGAAAGGCGTCCCGAGAAGTTGCGGTTGAGCTCGATGTCCGCGCCGGGCGAGAGCTCAAGCGTGACGGTGACGGACTGGTTGTTCGTGAGCGACGCAGTTTCCGCGCCGCCGACGACGCGCAGCCAATCGACGTCAGGCTGGACGACGCGCACGTCCACCGCCTCGCCATAGCCAAGGTTAGTCATGTCGAACGAGATGGTGCGCGTCCTGCCCTTTGTCATCGTCGCTGAGACGGACGCCGGATTTGCCGCCAGTTTCGCCTTCTTCGCCTGCGAGTAGAAGTAGACCGGTATCGTCAGCTCGGCGCCATTGGCGCTCGCAAGGCGGATCGAGAATTTCTCGTAGTCCTTGCCGACGGACGCGTTTGCGGCGGTAAACACGCACGTGAGATCGATGAACATGCCAGGGTCGAGAATTCCGTCCGCAGGGAGCCCGCCAAACTCCAGTGCGCAGCTCGCCGGGAGACCGACCGCCTCCACTGTCATGTTCGTGAGCGCGATGGAACAGGGGTTCCTTACCCTTGCCGAGGAATTTGTCACGATATCGCCGAGGGTAAGGTCTTCGACGTAGCGCGACGAAGGAAGCCCGCTCAGCACGAACCCGGCGACATCGCACTCGGCCTGCACTGCCACCGCGCCGATCCCGGGGTAGCTCGCGCCGATTCCGAAGTGTCCAGCCTCGCCCGTTAGCGGCGTGTAGCTCGCGGCGAACTCGCCGTCCTCGTCCGTTGTCGCGGAAATAATCCGCCTCATCCCACCCGAGAGGAGATAGACCTCGACCTCGACGTTGGCGGCTGGCGTCGTGCCGTTAGGCTTCACGGCGACGCCGGAAACCGTAATCTTCTCTCCCGTCGCGTAGACCTCCTTGTCGCAGGCGACGTCTTCCGTCACGTAGGATGGGCTCACAGTCACCGGCATGCTCCACGCCTTGTTGTTCATGTCGTCGAGCTCCGTGATCGTGCCTTCTGGGTCGACAACCACCACGAGGCGCCCGTTGCCGACCGTTTCCGGGGCTTCGACCTCAGTCACGACGAGAATCGAGGCGTTCGTCGCGACACCAGTCTCAGTACGCCCAGACGCCACCCGGTCCGCCGCCGAATACGACCAGGTGTTAGTCCCCTTCACCCAGTAGATCTCATAGGGAATCGTCCCGACGCGATTCATGAAGCCGATGTTCTCCAGGGTGAAGCCAACCTCGACCGTCTCGCCGGCGACAATCGACGCATCCGATGCCACAACGTCGGACGGCACGAAGTCCGGAAGATTCTGGTCGGTGACAAGCACGATTGTCGAACCTGGCGCATACCCTTCCGCCGTCGCATATACCGAGACGACCTTAGAGCCGTCTTCATCGCCGTCGTCGAGCGTCTGGACTGTCGCCGTCGCCGAGTTTGAGCCCGCCGGGATCGTCACCGTCGCAGGGAGCACGATCTCCGACGCGCCGTCGTGCGTCAACGCGACCGTTACGTCCTGTGCGACGCTCGCGGAATTTGCGCGCACCGTGAGGACGCCGGCCTCGGACATCCCTTCGCGCATAGTCGTCGGCGCGACGTCAACGAGAAGCGCGGGGCCGTCGTCATCCGTTATCGTCAGCGTCGCCTCGAGCGCCCCGCCGGATTCCTGCGAGCGCCACGAGCAGCCGCAGGAGTCGATGCGGATCGCCGCGCCGATCGTGACAGCCCTCGCGCCCTCCATTTCCGCATTGTCCACGACACCTACGGCGAACCTGACGGACATCGTGTTCGCAGGAATCGTAACCGAACTCGGCAGTATTACGGCATTCTCCTCGCTCGGCGTCAGGAAGACCGTGATCGCCTTCTTAAGCTTCTCAACGTCGTTGTCCGTGCGCGAGACGACTGCATAGACGGCATTGAGACCTGCTCCCTCCGAAACGACTTCGGGCGAAAGCGCGAGCTCTACGCCCGGGATGTCGTCGTCCTCGAGATCAAAGTCGTATTGCGCGCTCGCGTAACCGCTCGCCGAAGCCCTGAGGCTCAGCGCTGCCGCGAGTTCGCTCACGGTGTCGTTCACGGACTCGAAGGAGAACTCGGCATACTCCGACCCCGCAGCAATCGTCACAGAAGAAGGATACACGAACTGCGACGAGCTCACCCCGCCGAGATAGACGGTAAGCGGCTTGGACGTGACTGACGCCGGACGCCGCACGCGCACCGTCAGGTTCGTCCCCTCGCGGAACGTCGCAGCCGTCGCGCCGACGACTTCTATGGACAGCTGCGGCACTTCGTCGTCGACGATCGTCAGCGCCTTGACCACGGGATCGAAGCCGGCCGCCTCCGCCGTGAGCGTGACGGCGCGATCGCCGTCTACGGCCACATTGTCCGCGACCTTCGCATAGAAGCCCGCAGCCGCGTTTCCGGCGTTGATCGTGATGGACTGCGGCATGTTCGTAACCTGCGCGGCGGCGTCTCCGGACGCCAAGAGCGAAACCTCAAGCGCTGCGTCCCTGTCGCCACTGCGCTTGACCTCGCCCCAGACGTATCCGCCTTCCCTCGCCGAATCCGCGAGCGAGATGGTCAACACGCCGCTCAGCGGAATTCCCTCGCCAAGCCCCTCGTGCGGCACTTCGTCCTTCTGGATGACATTGCGGTCGGTGTCGAGCCTGACGAGCGCTCGCACGCCGCCCCCAAGGCCGATTGTCTCCGGGATTACGAGATTGGCCGCGCGAACCTGCGCAGCGGCGTCCATGGAGACATCCTCCGTCGCCCGTCCGCTCCACAGCCGCACAAGCCCCGTCGCGTTCGTAAGCCACAGCTGCTCGACCCATGGAGCGATCGCCACGCCGTCGCCGCGGTTGGTGACCGCATAGCTGAAGGTGTAGACGTGCCCGGGGATGAGCGACGCCACCTCCGCGCCATTAGTCTCCGTGACGCAGATGTCCGCGACCGCGAGCTCCGGCAGGTTGACTTCGGTGAGGCCGTCGGCCTCGAACAGGCCTATGTCGGGGCAGATGCCGCGCCCGTTGGGCTCGCCGACGGCCACAACGTTCATCGAAGCCATGCGCACACGGCCAAAGTAGTCCAAGTCAGGCGCATACTTGCCGCTACCGGCGTCCACCGCAGAGGAATCCGCGGCGATCCTGTACTCGTCGTCGACGAACTTGGGGCTCCCGACGATGTTGTGCCTGTCGTTGTTCGCCACGGCATGTGCGCATGGGCTGTCAAAAAGGCAGTAGAAGAAGTTGCCCGACGTGCCGAAGGATTCGCAGTTGGCAATGATGGTGTTGTACACATTCCTGTTCGCACCCTCCACAGCCACATCACATGAGTCGATCACCGAATTGACGACATCAATCCGCCACTGGCCGGCGCCGATTCCAGCGCCGCTGGTGCGGAGGACGCAGTTCGTAGCGTAGATGCCGTATCCCGAAATCGCGCCATTCGCCGAATTCTGCACAGTCACGCCGTCCATCGTGATCGTTGCGCCGAAGCCATGGACGGAACCTGCGTCCGGCTTGCCGCCGCCGTACTCGATCGTCACCTCGTGAAGATCGACCTTGCCGTTGGCGCCGCCAATGAACTCCCAGTCGCCGGCGGACTTCGTCCCGGCGGCGGAGGTGAAGCGGACGGGGTTGTCCCGCGCACCGTTCGCGACAATCGAGCCGCCGCTCTCGACCGCGAGCGACGCGCCTTCCGCAAAGCGCACCTCGGCGCCGGCGTTGATCGTGAGCACGGTGGTCGAACCGCGTACGCGCGTGGGCCCGAATATCTGGTACGGAACGCCGGCGTTCCACGTCTCGGAGGCGTTGATGGCGCCGCTGACGCCCACCGTCCCATCCGCCATCAGCGTCTTCAGGCTGAACTCGCTCCACGGATACCGCGTCGCATCATAGCCCGTCGATCCTTCATAATTGTAGAAAACGGCGGCAGACGGCACGTGGCTGAAGGCGTAGTTGCCGATCGACGGCGCCTGCATCGCCCGGAAGACGACGCTGATGAGCGACGAGCACGACCAGAACGCCGACTCCCCGATGTTCGTGACGCTGCCTGGGACGTCGATCGACAGCAGTGCATTCGCACCGGAGAACGCGCTCGTTTCAATCTTGCCAAGCGCGCCGTCGTCTTCGATCTCGAACGTCCTCAGGCTCTTGCAGCCGTTGAAGGCACCAGACATGATTTCGCAGACGCCGGAAATCCTTACGTTCTGCATGGTCACGTAGCCAAAACCCCTGACCTTTGTGTTTCCGTTGCCGCGAATGACGAGCGACACCCAGTTCGTCTGCCCGGAGAACATGCCGCCGTCAATCACCCCGCCGTTGCCATGCCAGACGACTTCGCGGATGCTGTTGCAATTGTTGAAGGCGGAAGAGCCGATGTTGGTGACGGCAGCCGGTATTTCAATCCCCTGCAGCGCCCTGCAATAGTTGAACGCACTGTCCCCGATCGTCCGTACGCCACTCCCCAGGACTACATTGGTCAGCGATTCGCAGACGAAAAACACCGAGCTTCCGATGCTCGTGACGCTGCCGGGGATGTCGATTGACAGCAGGTTCGACGCGCGGCTGAACGCCGAACCGCCGATGCTGACAAGGCTTTCATCTTCGATCTCGAACGTCTTCAGACGCTCGCAGCCGCTGAAGGCACTGGACATGATTTCGCTAACGCCGGAGATTCTGACGTTCTGGACGGACTTGTCGGAAAAACCTTTGACCTTTGTGTTCCCGTTGCCGCGAATGACGAGCGACACCCAGTTCGTCTGCCCGCCGAAAATGGCGCCGCTGACCTCGTCGGCATCAGAATTCCAGACAACCTCACGTAGCGCCTTGCAGTTGCTGAAAGCAGAATCCGAGATGTTCGTGAGCGTCGAGGGAATCTCGATGCGCTGGAATGCATCGCAATAGCCAAAGGCGTAATTCGGCAAAAAGGACAATCCGCTTCCGATGGCGGCATTCGTCAGCGCATGGCAATAGCCGAAAGCCCAACTGCCAAGCCACGTCACGCTATCGGGGAAAACGATGGTCGGAAGCCGCGCGTCGTCCTTGAAGGCATTGCTTCCGATTGAGACAAGCCCTTCCGGCAACGTCACCTCCACAAGGTTCGTGCAGTTGCAGAACGCATAGTCCCCGATGTTCGTCACGCCCGGCGGAATGGCGATGCGCTCGATCGTCTTCCAATCCTTGAATGCTTCTTTGCCGATGTTTCTCAGGCAGTCTCCGCGGAAGACGACGTTTGTCAGTCCCGGGAAGTTGTAGAAGCATCCTTCGTCCAGCACCGCCACGCCGGCGATTTCGACCTGCCGCGCCTTCAGCGCATAGCCGGAATACGAATGCTTCAGCGTCGTTCGTCCATTTCCCTCTATGACGATGTTCGTGATCGGCGACTGCGACGGAAACATCCCGAGATCTATGACGTCCGCCTGCGCGAGGATGACCGCGTTCGTGATTGACGAACAGGAATGGAACAAGTTGTTGGCGAGATTCGTGACGCTCGCGGGAATCAAGACGTCGACGAGTCCGTTGCACGAACCGAATGCACCATCGCCGATACGACGGACGGAATCGGGTATCCGGACCGTCTTGAACCACGACTTCCCATTGAGCGCATACGAGCCAATCGCGGCCACGGGGTAGTATGAAACCGACGACGGAAGCTCGAGATTTTCCACCTGCGGGCCGGAATACCCTGTTAACGTGGCCTCGTTGCCGCTAACGCTAAACTCCCACGGACCGTCTTGGTCCGCATAAGCAACACTACAAAACGCCAACAGAACCGCTGTCGACAAGACATGGTTTTTTGCTATCATCGTTCCTTCCTACAAGACTTCGCCTGAAGGCGACATTATACCGAAACTTCACCAGGAATCAGAGACACCCTATGAAAAAACTAGGGATGGAGGCACCCCGTCGCTTCTGCCGGGCGGTTAGAATACCGAGCGCTCGGACTCCTTGCGGATTTCCTGCTCGTCAGTCCAGATAATCTCGCCAGACTTGATGTCCTTCAGATTGAGGGTGAACTTGAAGTAGCGGTCGGTGACTCCGTTCACCTGCTGGCGCATCTCCGTGAGCGCTCCATAGAGATACATCTGCGCAGCGGACTGCTGTCCGGTACGGATCGCCTTGGTCTGGTCGGTCATGCCGTTGAGCGCCTGGTCGTTCATGAACTGAAGGTCGTCCGCGGCAGTGGTGCGGTCCATGAACCTGAACTTGCGCGAGCGGATGAGCTTCGTGCGTATCGAGTCGGTTATGGAAGCCATGTCAAGGTGCATCGACGAGCGGTTCTTTAGCCCCGAGATGTCGAGGACGGGGCGAGTGCCGCCAACTGCCGTGATGAACTCCTGGTCCGCAAGCATCGAATCAACCATCTTCTCGACGGTACGGCGAACATCCTGCGGCTCAAGCGCAGACGACATCGCCTTCCTGTCGAGTTGGGTTTCACGCGCCTTCGTGGAGGCGCATCCGCAGAGCAGCGCCGACATTGCGACGCATCCGATTATTGCTACAGTCTTCATATTTTGTTGCTTGTCTGTGTTGGTGGTAGTTGGATTGTGAGTTACGAGGAGCCTTGCCGGCGTTATTGCGCAGTGTCGGTCTCGCGAAGCTGGAGCCGCGCCTTAACGCCCTTTGGATTCGGAGCAAAGCCCGTGAACGTAGTAACGTCCTTGCCGTCAAGGACGATTGCGCGGAACGGCTTTCCGTCCGGATCAATTTCGGCACCCTCGGCATCGGTCCAGACCATGCGGGCCTGCAACTCCTGCCTGCGGTGCATCAAGGACTCGATAGTCACCGTCGCCTTCTTGATCCCCGAAACGTCGTCATACGTGACTTTGACGACCTTGACGCGGTTTGCCAGTCGCATCGAGCATTCGAGCACCCGGGCATCGCCGGTCTGCGTGTCTATCGAGACTCGCGTTCCCGCCGTCTCGACACACCCCGAAGCGGCCACCATTGCAGCCGCCAGAACCATCGTGTTAATTTTCATGTTTTATCTCCTTGCCATTCAAGTCGGTCGGCGGCGCACCCTTTCCGCCAAGTGATGCGGAGGCTCCGCGCATGGTGCCGCCAAGATCCGCCAGCCACAGCACTCTCGTCTCGCCCGCCGCCAGAGGAACGCGTGCGGACATTGCGCGTCCGTTTACATTCACTCGGACGTCGTGCGTGCCTGGATCGAGGGCGTCTGCGCACCAAACCTGCTGCGACGCAGGGAGCGTCGCCCAGCTACGAACATCGGCTCGGCGAAGCGCAGATACGACCATGTTGCCTGCAAACACCGCAAGCCTTGCATAATTGTTGCCGGATGAATTGACGGCCGCCTGCGCACCGGCCTGAACCGCCGCACGCGTAATATTGCGCACGATTACCCCAGGAAGCTTCTCCTTGAGGTCGCGTGCCGCAAGCGAGCGCACATTCAGCGCCGGAGATGCGGCCGACCTGAGCGAGGCGACCTCAACCTCGACACGGTTGTCGGAAAAAGGCTCGTTCGGATATTTCGGGATGTCGATTGCAAATCCGGTGTAGATGGGGACTGGCACCTTCAGCGATTCGCGGCGGGGAACAAAGCCCTGATCGTAGATGACGACGAGCTTCGCTTTGCCGCTGGCAGGCGTCACGCCCTTCTCAGCGCGCGCCGCGTCGGCGGCAAAGAGCGAGCATCCCGGCCCCGTCACAGTTGCCTTGCGGTAGCTCTGCCACGCCATGTCGAACTGTCCGTCGGCCTCGAAGAGAACACCCGTTAGCCACCAGAGGACAGGGTTCTCCCAGGAGTTGCGCGAAGATGCGATCATCTCCTCGAGGCTGGCCGTCTGCTCGCTTATGATCTTGCGAGACGCATCAGTCGTACCGCTCGGCTCCTTGGCGACGTCCGCGCCATACGTTTCGGCGAGAGTGTCCTGTACGTACACAGCGAGACGCGCGTCCACGAGGGCTTCGTCGCGCTTGCCGTTCAGCGCCTGTGCGAGGATGGCGTATTCAACCGCCATGTTGATCTCGTAAGGCGGGAGGTAATATTGGCGTGTGCGGTCGTCGGTAACCGTCGCCGCCATAGCCTCGTTGCCCACGTCGCCGAGCTTGATCTTTGGCGAGTTCTCGCTTCGGTCGACGGCAGAATCCACAGCGGCGCGGAAACGACGCTCCGATTCTGCATACTGGCCCGCAAGCATGTTGACACGCCCCGCCTCCGCCACGCCGAGGTTGCGCGAGTAGTGGCTCTCGTCGGCCAGTTCCGAGCTCCAGGCAAGGGCTTTCGCGTCATCGCCAGATTCAAGCGCAAGGACCGCGTCGCGAGCATCGGAGTCAACCGACACGCAGCCGCAGGCGATTGCCGCGCATACCACGGCGAAAGCAATGGCCCTGAGGCACGTCATCTTAGTTTCCGTTTATCACGCGGACGCCGGAGGTGCCGACGTCGCGCCAGTTGGTGGTGTCGATGTTGACCTTGACTCCGCGCTCGCGGGCGGCCTCGGCATAGCGACGCGCGACATCCGCGCGCAGGGCCTCAAGCGAGCCCCACTTCCTTATGCCTTCGTCGCTCATCTCAAGCGCAACGTTGAGCGTCATGCCGGGCTGGACGTTGACCGTGGCAAAATACGGCTTCATCCACTCGCGGAATATCTTGATCTGGTGCAGTCCCGGCGACACGCGGAACGGCCCGGGCGACGACCCGACAACCGCTCCGTCAATCTCGACGGAAGCGCCGCCCACGACACGCCTAAGCTCCTGCAGCTGCTCGCCCTTGGCGCCTTTCGTCTGGCTTTCCAAAGCCGCAACGGTCTGGTCGATGGTCGTGGAGACGAAGAACTCGACAAGAGCCGAGGGCGCTGCGGCGGGAGCGCGCCACCGCAAGGCCTTCTGCGCCACCGCGGCGGTTACATCGTTCGCCCACTGGTCGAAGAGCATCTGGTAGTAGTTCATCGGGGCGTCGGCGGCGTCGAGGACAGGCATCTGGCGCACCCATGTCGGCATCCCGTCAACGCTTGCTCCGCTGGCATCCATTATTTTGAGAGACATGCGCAAGGTGAATACGGTATTGAGCCTTCCGCCCATGTTGCGGTTCATGGAGCTGGCGTTCACTATCGTGGCGGCGACAATGTAGTCGCAGCCAAGCATCTGCGCGACGCGCGGAACCGATCCGCCGGTGAAGATGCCGGGGACGAGACCCGTCTTCTCCTCGGCAACGGACACTTTGTAGCGGCGGAACGAGTCGGCGACCTGGGCCGAATCGACGACGACGAATCCGTCAACCTCGGCGAGCGCGGCGGCGAGCCTGTCGCGCACTCCGTCCACCTCGTCGTCCATGCCGACGACGCGCGTCCTGTTTTGCACAAACACTGCGACCTTCTTTAGCGCCGTCTCCTGCTGGGAGTAAGACACTTGCTCCACTATGGTGGTAGTTACGTTCTTCACGACAGTGGACGTCGTGGTCGTGAACGTCTGCTGCGCGAACGCCGCGCCTGCCAATGCCGCAACAGCGGCGAACATAATGCATTTCATGGCATGTTCCTTTTAGAAATACCAGTTTATCAGTGGAATGAACGGGATGTCGTTGTCCTCGATGATGTTGAAGAACCCGATCTGCACGCCGTACATCCTGCGCGTGTAGTTGATGCCGCCGATCTGCCAGCCGCGGCATATGTCAGTCGTGTTGAAAAAACCGATCTGACAGCCGTCAAAGTTCTCCGCCCAGTTGAAGCCGCCTATCTGAAGCCCCTTCACGTCCCAGAAGCCAGGCGGCAACGCGACTGGAGTTATGATCGTTATGGAAAGCGGCGTATATGAACGCATGATCTCTGCGGGAGGGTTCCGGTCCTCGACCGTAAGATTGGCTTCTGCCGCAACTGCAGCCGCCGAAGTGAAGACCATCAAAGCAAGCATCGTTTTTTTCATGTTACAAGCTCCTTTTATCAACCTTGATGCACACATTATACCAGAACATCCAGATTATTTCCACCTGCCCGCAGGGACTCAATAAAGTTTTTTGCCATAGACCAGTATCTTGCCAAGATGGAAGAAATCCTCCCTATCCTCCGGCAAACGGCGAACGCGCACCTGGGAGGCACGTCGCGGAGACGAGCGGATGTCCGCCACATAGGTTTCGCGGGTCTCGCCGTCCCTAAGCACAGTCTCCCACACCTCGCCGTCCTCCGAAAGCTGTATCTCTATGGGCACCTGCCTCGCGCGGTTCGAGCCTCCTGCGTTGTTCTCTACCTTGACTGCGCGGATCTCGGACGGCCCCGGCAGGACGACGACGGCCCACGGCGACTTCTCCTTGTCGGTGTGGAAGCCGTTTTCTGCAAGGGGAGTCGCGTCTATGCAGCGCGCGTAGCGCGAGGGACGGTCCCACCCGCATGTTGAGGATGTCATCAGCATGCCGTCCGCCGAAAGAAGCGTCCCGCCGAAGTCCGAAGAAGGATACGACTTGTTTGAGCGCGGAACCGGCTCGAGCTTGTCCTGCAGCTGCGCAAGCTGCCTGAACGCAGCAAGGTTGCCCGCCTTCGATGCGCTCAGGATGAGCGGCGCAAAATCAAGCTTGGCCTTCGATCCGCCAGATGACTTCTCGGCGACGACTTCGTCCAGGACCTTGAAGAACGACGCCAAGCCATCCTCGCCGATCATCGTATCGCTTCCCCAGCCAAGGACCTGCGAGAAATAGTCCTTGGTGCCATACTGGGCAAGCAGCATCGCCTTGAGGACGGCGGACAGGAGTTCGGCATCTTTGTCGAGCGGCTTGGCCCACTCGGAGAGCGTCACCTTGAGGTCTGCCTCCTCAACAATGGACTCGTCGCTCTGCCTGAGGAGCGGGGCGAAGGCTACGAGGTCGTCGGCCAGGGCCTTCTTGCCCTTTTCCTTGAAGAGCCTCGCGTAGTAAGGCGTCAGCAAGTCCCACAGCGGCTGGCGGCCAGTCTTCATGCCGCGCGCGCAGCCTCGCACCCACGTGCGCATCGTCTTGATGGAAGCGTCGGTGCGGTTGACCCAGTCTCCGTAGGCCTTCCATGCCCCGTAGTGCGTGCGCCACGAAGCGCATGCGGCGCGGTAGTACGCCTCGATGTCGGACGGTTTGGCCCTGCCCTTCTCGGCGACAATCGCAAGCTCGACGAAGCGATCCGCGTCAAGGCGCTTCTCGCGCTCGCCCACGAATGTCTTTTCGATGGCCACGGAATACTGCCACGGATGCGCATTCCAGAAACACATATGCATCTGGGAATGCCCAGTGACCGTGTAGTTCACCTCCCAGCGTCCGTCCAGGAGTCGCCTCGAATAGGCGCAGTGCCCCGGCTGGCCTACTGTGGTCGACGGGAGTCCGTGCGAGTTGGCGGTCGCGCTCCCGAACTTGGAAAGCTCGCCGCACACGCCGCCGACCAGCTGGGAATACTTGCGCTTCGGCCATTCGCCCGCGACGGCCCAGGGCTTGTAGTAGAGAGGGCCGTGCACGGAGTCGCCAAAGCAGTTGGCGAGGCGGTAGCATATCATCCAGCAAGTGCCGCCGTACTCGCGCATGGGCAGGTTCACGAACTTGTCCAGATGGCGCTGCTGTGCGGCCATGTTGTCCGCACCGGCCGTGCGGTGGCCCTGGTGGACGGCGAAACGCCACTGCCACACCGGCTGGGAATACGCGCTTTTGTGGAGGCGCCCGGCCTTAGCCGTCGCTCGGTATGCGTCAAGGACGTCCGCAAGCCACGCCTCGTCCTTCTCAGGGTAGACTATGGCGAGCGCAGTCATGAACCGGCGTCCTTCGTTGTCGGCGAACGCACCGTCCGCAAAGGGAACCCACCTGCCGTCGTCCTGGAAAATCAGCGATTCCAGCGCAAGCGCGGCTGCAGCGCCGTCGCCTGCCGCAGCTCCGTCGCTGGAGTTGGCGTCGGTCCCGCTTGACGGGAAAGTGCCGCTCCAGGCAAAGTCCTCCAGCCATGTGCGGTCGTTCATGAAGGCCTTGAGGAATCGGCCAGACCCCGGGCGAGCGACAAGGTCGTTCCATCCCCTCTGCCCGATGAGCCTCAGCACGGCATGGCGGGCAATGGCGAGCTTTTGCTGCTCCGTGAGCTTTGCGCCGGGCTTTATGCCGTGGATCGCGCTCTCTGCGCGAGCGAGGTCGAAAGACGGTCTCGCGCCGCCGTCGCCAGACCGCGGACGTGGACGCACTTCAGCCTTTTTGAGGCCCTTCGACTCAATCTTCTCGCCGTCCATGATCAGCCGCCCCATCGCAAACTGCCCCCACAGAGTGTCGCGCCCCATCTCGAACGCCGCCTTTAGCGCAGCCTTGCATGCGGGCTTAAGCGGTGCCTCCGTGCCATCTGTCGCCGCGGCGTATTCCATGATCTTCACGCACTGGCGCTGGTTGACGGAGAAATGGTCTTGCGGGATGCGGCGAAAGGTGTCGACAAGGGAGGTCGTGCCCGCCTTGCGCTGCGCGGTCACCGTCTCGACCATTTTTACGGTCTCGGCGTCGTCCATTTCAAAGTGCTTGACCCAGCCAAGCGAATCGCCGAAGTCAAGATCCTTAAGTGCTTCCCACTCCTTGGACCACGCGCATTTGCCGTCCATAAGCTCCTTTCGGTGGAACGGGCCCACCATCGGGAACAGGAGATCGAAGCCCTCTCCGTAGAAATCGGCCGCCTTGCTGCCCTTCGCCGACGCTGCCTTCTTGAAGAGAGCCTCTGCCCGGTCCTTCCTGTCCGCGTACCTGGCAACGACCTTTGTAAGCTTCTCGGCCGTCACATCCCCTGGCACGTTCTCTATCTGGGCGAAGAACCTGAGCTTCTTGCCGCCCGCATAGCACGTTATGGCTGGGAACCGTTTCGTACGCACAAGAATGTCCTTGACCGCGGAATTGGCCGCTTTGGCGGCCTCAGTCGGCATGTCCATTTCATCATACGTGGCAAGGACGTACTTCGACCCGACGGCGCGGCGGAATTCGGCGCCTTCGAACACCTTGCGAAGCTGCTCGCCGCTCACGCACCAGTCGCTTCCCGTCTGGAGGACGAGCACTCCCTTGCCGGCGCGAGACGCCTTTTCAAACGCGGACGCGTCGCCATACACGCTGCCTGCGGCCAGCGCAACGGCCGCAAACGCCATTGCAAATACGACTCTTCCCTCTGCTGTAGTCTTCATATTCGCTCCCTTCACACTGGACTTTGCCTTCGAACCGCATTTTCCTGTTTAGGCGCATAAAGAAGCTCCGACGGATCGAATCTCGCATCGGCCCCTTGGACGCCAAGGCATGCGAGGGCCTCCCCTGCAAGGAAGAGGGAGCCACAGACAAGCGTCTCTCGCCCGCATCCGGCAGGTCCGTCGCATTCGCGCAGGGCCTCTGCGACGGAAGGAGCCGGCTTCGCGTCAATCCCAGCCCTTTTCATTGTCGCCGCAAGTTCTGCCGCAGGGATTGAACGCGGGTTCGCTGTCTTTACGGCCCAGCCTGCCGCAACCACGGGAGCGAGAATCTTCAAGACAGACTCCACGTCCTTGTCGGCGCATGCGGAAAAGACGAGATTCATGCGCGGCGCGGCAAGTGAGGGCGCCGCCTCTCCAAGGGCCTCCACAAGAGCGGCGGCGGCAGGCGGGTTGTGGGCGCCATCAACCAGAAACCGGCCGATGCGCTGAAAGCGCCCGGGCCACGAGACAGAGGAAAATCCAAGCAGTGCATCTCGTTTGAAAAAGTCATCGCCCAAGGTCTTGAGAGCTGCAATCGCCGTGACGGCATTCTCGCGGTTGAACGAGCCGCCAAGTTGGAACCCGTCAGGAATCTCGCTCTCGTCCGCAACGTCGGGCGCATAGACAAACGGCGCACCAACGCGCGAGGCCGCGCTTTCCACCACGTCGCGGACGCAAGCGGCGTTGCGCCCGAGGACCACAGGAACGCCGGGCTTTGCGATCCCCGCCTTTTCCGCCGCAATCTTCTCCAAGGAGTCCCCAAGCCACGAACAGTGGTCCAGCCCGATGCGGGTTATCACGGAGAGAGACGGATCGCAGATGTTCGTAGCGTCAAGGCGTCCGCCAAGCCCGCATTCTAAAACAGCTAAATCGACACTTGACTCCGCAAAGAGTAGAAACGCTACTGCTGTCAGCGCCTCGAAGAAAGTGACCTCACTGCAGGCAGGATTGGAATCGGCCGCCTCGCTCACACGTACGGAGAGCCTTTCAAGGGTTTCGTCCGAAACGGGATATCCGTCGATGAAGAACCTTTCGTTAAGCGAAACGAGATGGGGGCTCGTATATCTGCCTATGCGCAGCGAACCGCCCTTTGCATGGCGCAATGCAGAGTCGAGAATCGCGCACACCGCCCCCTTCCCGTTTGTGCCGGCTACGTGTATCGCCTTGAAGCGGCGCTCAGGATTGCCAAGCGCCCTTGAGACCGAGGAAATCGCGTCAAGCCCCGGCCGTGCTCCGAATCGACGGCGGGCGGCAAGGTCGTCAAGGAAGCTCACCAGCTTACCAGTCCCCAGAAAAGAGAATGAACCATGCCTGCGGAAGTCCCCTCGCTTTCGTAAAAAGTCCAGAACTTCGACCAGTTGCGGTCTATCTGCGGCACCCACCTGATCGGGAACAGCGAAAGGACCCGCGTCTTGGTCACGCCGTCTTTGTCTGTCTGGGATTCATAGAACGGCCAAAGGCGGAAATACGAGTTGTCCTTTCTGCTCACCCAGAAAGGGAACACACGTGTTTCGTCGTCGTAAAGCTCTACAAGCTTCCATCCAAACCGCATAGCGGACCCGGAATGGCCGCCTTCCTTGTATGTCAACCAGTCAACGTGCTCGTAAAGCGGCCAGATCGAAAGCCGTTTCCTGCGCGAGTTCGACTCCCACTCAAAGATCGGCCACGGACAGCGAAGACGAGTCTCTGGGGCCGAATTTCCCCGCGCCGCCCACGGCTTGGATTGTGTTTCTACCCACGAGAACAACGGCGGGACAAACATCCACTGTTTTTCCCTCTCGCGGTCGACACGCGCAAGAAGCGGCCAAACCATCCACGAGCGCCCCTCACCGCCAGTATCCCTGTCTTTTTCATAGGAGGCCCATGTCACTATCGGCCAAAGTGCCGTCTCGTGCAAGGATTCGCGCTGGTGGTTTTTGACATAAAACGGCCAGAACCCCCAGCTGCCGTCGTCGCGCCAGTGGAAAAACGGCCACAGCACCGCATTTGTCGTCATCATACTCTTTTCGGACGGGCGCGGCATCGAATATCGCATCCAGACAGGCCAAAGGCAGAACCTCCAGTCATAGAGGAGCAGGAAATGAGGATGGCTTCCGTAAAGCGGAAAGAGCCCCGCATAGCCGCGGTCCTCTTCCTCTGGTTTCCCCTCGCGCCGCCCGTTCCACCATATCGGCATTATCTCAAACTGGTAGCCGTCTTGCGGATAGCTCTGGTAGTGGACGAAGAGAAGGAACCTCCACCAGTCCCTGTGCGCCGTGAAAACAGGCCACAACACGTCAGAGACTTCGCCCTCGCAGGAATAGATCGGGCGCAGAGCCGCGAAGTCGCGTTTCTGCTCCCAGAACGGCCCCACCTGAACCGCAATGGCAAGAAGCGCCTCAGTGAACACTGTTTCTAATCTCCTCGAATTCCTGCTTTTCGAATTCGGTCAGTTCCGAAATGCGTTTCTGGACCTTGCGGATCGAGGCCTTCGCCCCCTTCATGTCGCCACGAAGGGCCTGGACCCTTGCAAGCGAAGAGTACATCCTCACGTCAGCGTCCTTGCCGGACTCGTCCTTTGCCAGCTCTATAGCCTTGCGCATGGCAGACTCCGCCTCGTCGAGATTGGTCTTCTGGTCCATGAGGATGGCGGCAAGAGTCTCGTATATGACGTAGAACTTCGGCGAGATCTCAATTCCCTTGCGGGCGTAGCGTTCCGCTTCGGAGAGCCTGTCCACGCGGCGGAGCACTTCTGCAAGGTCGTTCAAGGCGAGGACGTTCGGGCTATCGGCATCCGCCGCCTTCCTGAGGAACGCCTCGGCGTCCTGGTACTTGCCGCGGCCAAGCGCAATCGAGCCCATTACATAGTTTGCGAGCGGCGCATTGCGGTTGCGGCGCAGTACATCGCGCGCATGGCGCTCCGCGCTCGCCTTGTCGTCAAGTGAAATGTCGAGCCCAAGGACAAGGTCCTGCATGGGAGTCGCGTCTGGACGGACGCGGACGGCGGCCTCGAACGCATCGCGCGCCTCGCGGCGGCGATCCTTGCCAAGATGCAGGAGGAGGAACGCCTTAGTGGCCTGCACGTGGTAGTCTTGCGGATTCATGGCCTGCTTTTCCATCTCCGGCAGGATGTTCTTCCTGATGTCGTCGAGCGCCTTCGCCTTCTCAGACTCGTCTTTGGTGGATTCCGCCTGCTGCATCGCGGCGGCGGCAAGCAGGCTCCAGGCCTGCATATCGCGCCCGTCTGCGTCGAGAACCTTGCGCAAGAGAGACTTCGCCCCGTTGAAGTCGTTGTTCATCATGGCGAGCATCGCCCGCTCCATCATGCCGCGCCGCCCTTCCGTCGGCGAAGACTTGACGGCCTTGTCGAGGTATTTGCGAGCGGCGTCCTGGTCGCCGTCCATGAGCTTGAGCCTCATCATGCCCATCAGCGCATCGCGATCGGTCGGGTTCCGGGAAAGGATGGCCTCGTAAATCCTGCGCGACTTGAGCTTGTCGTTGTCGCTGGCGTAAAGGGCCGCCATCATGTTGAGGAGCGATATGCGCTTTTCAGAGGGGACGAAGTCGATGGCACGCCGTATCTGCGCAAGCGCGTCCCCCGGACGGCCAGAACGCGCCCAGGAAAAGCCAAGGCGCATGAACACCTCCGGATTGCGGATGTAGCCGTAGAACGAGGCAAGACGCCATATCACATAGCGCCGCGACTTGTCGTCGACAATGCCCTTCATGCGGCGCTCGAGCTCGCGCTTCTTCGCAAGGGCCCGAGGGTACTTGCGGCCCGCCATCTCGATTTCGTTGAAGAGAGAGCACACGTTGTCGGCGTCGATCTCGTTGAGGACGAGCTCGAACATGTCGAACGCCTCATCGTCCTTCTTCGCGTCCTGAAGCCATACGCCGCGGTTGTTTGCGACAAGGCCGATGTGCCGACGCAGGGAAAGGCGGAGCCTGTCAACAGGATCGTGGCTCTCAGAGCGATAGCTACCCCATCCCTTCGGAGCCTCAAGCAGCGCGTCAAACTCACGCCACGCAGACCAGTCCGCCGACTTGGATGCGTCAGAGCCGAAGAAAAGGAACTCGGGAACAGGCTTGAGGCCAGCGGAATACCAAAGGTCGGGAGCCCCCCATATCGCCACCTCGCGTGGGACGCCAGAGTCGGCGGAGAACCAGTCCTGGACAAACGGCAGCACGCCGAGCGAAAGCGAGAGCGCAAGCTCCGAGTTCTTCGAGCCGCCGATCTTCTTCTCCGCGACCACGGCGCCGAGGACGTCAAGGTATTTGCTGTCGAGATCCCTCTGGAGGGCGATCAAGTTCACTTCCTTCCCCTCGGCTTTCGCCACAAGGAGCAGATGGTCGTCGAGCGTTCCATCCGTGACAAGCCATTTGCGCTCGCCCATGTCGGCAAGGACTCGGCTCGCCACCTTGTCTGCGAAAGCGCCCCTGTCGCCGTCGAAAGCAAAAAGATTCCAGAGCGAAGCAAACGACAGGACGAAGGCGATAACGACGAACGCCACTACGCCAACCGGCCGTTTCCTGTAAAACCACCAAAAGGCGACGAGATAGCCGCTAAAGACCGCCGCGTATCCGCACGACACGACGGGGAAGACGCCCTCCTTCGCCATAAGCGACGAGGGGGATAGCGGCGTGGCAATGGCAATGATCGCGAAAAGCGACATGGAAACGTGAAAGAGCCACTGCACCAAGCCAGGCTTGTCGTTGAAAGCGCTCTTGCACGAAAAGAGGGACACGAGAAACGGGAGGGTGGAAAATATCGCCACGAACACCCACCACGAAGACGA